>NZ_PNDF01000032.1:0-36727 GCF_005887195.1 Pseudoalteromonas sp. S1650
AGAGACCATCCCAAAAGCGTCCTTTGCACTCATCTTCTTGATTTGCTTGTCGTGCAATACTCTCATTAAGAACGCGCATAAACCAACTAATACTGCTGAGCCGCTCACGATATAAATTTACTCTGGTATTAACCGCAGAAAGCTCTGCTTTTGTTAGCAATTCGCCATTTAAGAATCGTTGGCAAAGGAATGTACTTTTAAATAACTTGTGCCATCTAATCAGAATCGCTTTATTATTCAAACGCTTTGCTTTTGCTATATCAATATGAAGTACTAGATGAGTATGGTTACTCATAACCGCGTAGGCGCAAATATCAATACAAAATATACGACCAAGTTGAAGTAGTTTCTTTTCAACCCAATCGCGCCGGTGTTCATACGAACGACTTGTTAGTGGGTCTTGCCCGCACAAATAAGCGCGACGAACGCAGCGTGAAATACAGTGATAGTAAGGCGTGTTTGAAACGCTAATTAAGTTTCTACGAGGGGTTGCCATGCTCTTCTCCTCCATGAGTTGAACACTATAAGCTTAGCTGTAATTCTAAAAATTGAGAAATATTGAGTTGGATGTCTACATAAATTTAGTCTTTATATATGAAGCTCGGCTAACTCTTCAAATTTAAAATGGGTGTCTATATATATCTATCTATTAAAGTGGGTGTCTTAATAATTTAAAGCAAGCTCAGCGGTGCTGAGCTTGGTTGAAATTAGGTTGTATTTTTGCAAGCAAATGATTACGAAAATGCTTTTTCGCTTAGGAGTTCTTGCATTTGTTCGCGCATTTTAAATTTTTGAAGTTTGCCTGTTACCGTCATTGGGTATTCTTCAACAAAGCGGATGTGCTTTGGTACTTTGAAATAGGCAAGTTTATCTTTTAAAAAATCACGAATGGCATTTTCATCAAGTACCGCATCATCTTTTGGTTGGATCCAGGCGCACACTTCTTCGCCGTATTTTTCATCGCTGATACCAAATATGGCTGCATTTTGAATACCTGGATAGGTGTAAAGTACTTCTTCTATTTCTCTTGGATAAATGTTTTCTCCACCGCGAATGATCATGTCTTTTATCCGACCAACGATAGCAACAAAGCCATCTTCGTCCATCACACCTAAGTCACCAGAATGTAACCAGCCGTCTTGATCAATTGTTGCTTTCGTTTTCTCTTCATCATTCCAATAGCAGCGCATAATTCCAGCACCACGACTACATACTTCACCCGGTATGCCAACTTTTTGAATATCACCCAGCTCGTCGATAATTTTCACTTCAGTATGGGCTAATGCACGGCCCACTGTGGTAACTTGTTTTTCGAGAGGCGAGTCGGTTTCGGTCACGTTATTGATAGGGCTACATTCTGTTTGGCCATAACCAATTACAACTTCTTTCATATGCATTAATGAGTGTACTTTTCGCATAACTTGCTCAGGGCAGGTTGAGCCGGCCATTACGCCTGTTCGTAGGCTAGATAAGTCATAGTTTGCAAAATCTTTAAGCTCTAACTCGGCGATAAACATAGTTGGAACACCATGTAGGCCTGTACAGCGTTCCTTTTCAACAACTTCTAGGGTTGTTTTAGGGTCGAATGAATCACCCGGAAAAACTGCGGTGGCGCCTTTACTTATACATACTAAATTGCCAAGCACCATACCAAAGCAGTGATATAGCGGTACAGGAATACAGAGTTTATCTTCATGTGTCAGCTTCATCGCTTGCGCCATCAAAAATCCGTTATTGAGGATATTTTTATGGGATAAGGTCGCTCCTTTTGGGTTACCCGTAGTACCAGAGGTAAATTGAATATTGATATCTTGGTCACAATGTAAAGTAGCAGCTATTGCATCAAGCTCTAGCTTATGGGCATCTGTTGCGCGCTGCATGATATCGCTAAAGCTAAACATGCCAGTAGCAGGCTCATCACCAATACGAATTATATTTTTTAGGTGTGGCAGGGCGTTTAAATTTAATTCACCTGCTTGTGAATCTTTAAGTTCCGGTGCGAGCTCATTGAGCATGCTTATATAATTACTGGCTTTAAATTCACTTGCTGTGATAAGTGTTGAACACTCAACACTATTGAGTGCGTATTTTAATTCGCTTGGTCGGTATGCAGGGTTGATGCACACCATAATTGCACCAATCTTGGCTGTAGCAAATTGGGTTAAGCACCATTCAATATTGTTAGGAGACCAAATACCAACCCGGTCGCCAGGTTTTACGCCAAGTGATAATAATCCCATTGCTAACTGGTTAATCTGCTGCTGGTATTGTCTATAGGTTAAACGGATCTGTTGATGATGAACCACAATTGCGGGGTGATTGGGGTGATTGTCGACAATGTTGTCAAGGTACTGTCCAATTGTTTGTTCTATCAATGGAATGTCTGTACGGCCTTGATAATAGCTTTGAGAAAGTGGAAGCGCATTAATGTGTGTGTTCTTTGTCTGCATTGTATTCTCCGTGTCCGGTTAATTTGTTGTCATGGACTTGATGCAAAAGAATTGAAACAACCATTTAAGTTGATTTCAAAACATGCGTACCTGATTAACTAAACATAGATTGTCGACAAAGAAAAGCTTTATAAGACTAATGTACAGAGTGTAATTTTAATAAAGCAAAATAAAGAATGGGTTTTGAGGTATAAAAAAACGTGCCGTAGCACGTTTTTTTAAGAATAAGCAGCAATTAAGCTTTTGACTCATCTTGCTTATAAGTTTTACGCATGATGTACACGTAAGCACTAATGAATGCATTTTCTTGGAATTTTTTCAGTCCTGTGTCTTCAAAATCAATAGGCACTGGGTTGCGCTTAAGCTGCTCTTTGATTTCAGTTGCAGATAAAATTTGCACATCTAAGCGTTCAATTAACTGAATAGCCGTTTCCATTTTGAAACCTTTTGCGCTGCCAGCAAACTTACCTTTAGCTTGGCGCTCTTTAATTGCTACAGAGTCAATTTGGTAATCCTCCATTAATTTTTTGAAATCAAATTGGAATTTACGCATTACTTCTGTGTCATTACCATTGCCTAAGGTAAAACGTGTTTGTCTGACATCACGTATATCAAATACGTCATTGTCTTTGGTTAAAATGCACAGCAGTACATCACTACCTGTAATTTCTACACCACATGTTCTCATGGTCTTTCTCTAAATAACTTAATTTGCGCAATTATAGCAATTAACGTTATGAAAAACAGGTGCTTTAAAAATGAATTTTAATAGAGATAACACCGTGGTCACTTACACTAATATCTTCGGTTAATTTACTTGGCGAAATATGCTTATCATAACTTTCGTAGTCGAGCACTTTAACTTTCGAAGCTTGGCAATCGGGATTAAAATGCGCTGAAGCAAGAATATAATCTAATACATTCCCTTTTCCTTGGTAATAATGGCTAAAGGGTTTGTTTTTATTATCATAATATGAGCGGCTAAACTCATAGCTGTCGGTCAGACCAACAACGAGTTCGTTCTGTTCTATACAAGGTTCACAGCGAGTTGGATGAAAGCCTTGAGTCATAAATGATAAAGTTGGGCTGGTAAGTACATCATTAAAGTCTCCCATAACAAGCGTTGCACATTGCATTTCTCGCTGCGTTTTCAGTGCATCATAATAGACAATAGACGCTTCTAATGAGCGGGAGATTTGCGACTGCATGGTACCCACCGTTTGATGTAGTAACTGCAGGAGCGGATCTTCAAGGTTATGAATATTAAGAATGTGCGCCATTGATTGCACACGCTGTGACTTAAAATGAACAACATAAAAACAGACTTCACCAAAATCAGGTAAATCAATGATACATTTAATCGGTGTGCGATTAAATTTGAACTCATTTTGATTGTTTAAGTACTCAAGTAATTCAGGGCATGGCGTCAGTGCATCGGCTGATTTAAACGGGTATTTACTCGCAATTGCAACTACAGGGTTGAATAACACTTGCGGATAGAGCGCATCATGGGACGGGCTATCGACCGTTTTAAAATAATCATAACCCGCTTCTTTACACTGCACTTCTAATGCGTGTTGACTAAACACTTCTTGAAATGCCACCACATCAGGGGTTGACTCACTTAAGAAATTAGCAACAAACAATTGTTTTTGCAGCCATTGTGTATTGTTATAGCGCTCATGTAATTGATAAAACGAGTAGGGTGGCGCGGTATAATTTAATAAGTTAAATGTAGCAAACTTGAAAGAACGCGTGTTTGGCATTTTCATCACCCTAAAAGTACTGACTCATTAAGTATGAAATGAGTTAACTAATTGTCAATTTAGTCTTCTAACTACTTGTATTTGAGCACGTGAGCAGCGACAATAGTCGCTTGTATTTGCGAAGACTCAGTAAATACAAGCTTAAATAGCAATGCTTATTCGTAAAAGCGTTGCAGAGTTACATAAAATTTTTTTAAAAATATTACATGTGATGCATTGTAGGCATCACCACTGTATTAAGGATTTATAATGCCAGTTATTACCCTCCCTGACGGCAGTCAGCGTAGTTTTGAAAACCCAGTAAGCACATTTGACGTAGCGAGCGATATCGGTCCAGGTCTTGCCAAGGCAACGATTGCAGGCCGTGTTAATGGTACTCGTGTTGATGCATGTGACTTAATCACTGAAGATGCGCGTTTAGAAATTATCACAGCAAAAGATGATGATGGTTTAGAGATTATCCGTCACTCATGTGCGCACCTTATTGGTCATGCAGTTAAGCAGCTTTTCCCTGAAGCAAAAATGGCAATCGGTCCGACCATCGATAACGGATTCTATTACGATATCGATATGGAACACTCTTTAAGCCAAGATGATTTAGATGCTATCGAAAAGCGTATGCTTGAGCTTGCTAAAACAAACTACGACGTTGTTAAAAAGACCGTAAGCTGGCAAGAAGCACGCGATACTTTTGAAGCGCGTGGTGAAACATATAAAATGGAAATTCTAGACGAGAACATCGCGAGAGATGATCGTCCAGGCTTATACCATCACGAAGAATACATCGACATGTGTCGTGGTCCACACGTTCCAAACATGAAGTTCTGTCAACATTTCAAAATCATGAAAGTGGCAGGTGCTTATTGGCGCGGTGATTCTGAAAACAAGATGCTGCAACGTATCTACGGCACTGCATGGGCAGATAAAAAGCAACTTAAAGCGTATTTAAAACGCTTAGAAGAAGCTGAAAAACGTGATCACCGTCGTATTGGTAAAGCGCTTGATTTATGGCACTGGCAAGAAGAAGCACCAGGCATGGTGTTTTGGCACAATGATGGCTGGAGCATTTACCGTGAACTAGAAGACTTCGTTCGTGAAAAATTACGTGAGTACGATTACGAAGAAGTTAAAGGCCCATTAATGATGGACCGTGGTTTATGGGAAAAATCAGGTCACTGGGACAAATACGCAGATGCGATGTTCACAACTGAATCTGAAAAGCGTGAATACGCAATCAAACCAATGAACTGTCCGGGTCACGTACAAATCTTTAACCAAGGTTTAAAATCATACCGTGATCTTCCATTACGTATGGCTGAGTTTGGTTGTTGTCACCGTAACGAACCATCAGGTGCATTACACGGCTTAATGCGTGTACGTGGCTTTACTCAAGATGATGCGCATATCTTCTGTACTGAAGAGCAAATCATGGATGAAGTTTCTGCATGTATCAAAATGGTTTACGACACATACGAAACGTTTGGTTTTGAGAAGATCGTTGTAAAACTATCTACTCGTCCAGAAAAACGCATCGGTGAAGATGAAATGTGGGATAAAGCTGAGCTTGCGCTAGCTGATGCATTAAAAGCAAACGACATTGAGTTTGATTACCTACCAGGTGAAGGTGCATTCTACGGTCCAAAGATTGAGTTTACACTTTATGACTGTTTAGACCGTGCATGGCAATGTGGTACTGTACAGCTAGACTTCGCATTACCAGGTCGTTTAGGTGCAACTTATGTTGCTGAAAATAACGAACGTCGTACACCAGTTATGATCCACCGCGCGATTTTAGGTTCAATTGAGCGTTTCATCGGTATTTTAACTGAAGAATACGCTGGCTTGTTCCCAACGTGGCTTGCTCCTAAGCAAGTTGTGATCATGAACATCACGGACAAACAAGCAGATTATGTGCAAGAAATTGTACAAAAATTAAATAAACTTGGAATTAGAGCCGCTGCTGACTTGAGAAATGAGAAGATTGGCTTTAAAATCCGTGAACATACGTTAAAACGTATTCCATATTTACTTGTTGTTGGCGATAAAGAAGTTGAACAACAAGAAGTGGCAGTACGCACTCGCACAGGTGAAGACCTAGGCAAATTTAGTGTTGATGATTTCATTGCAAAAGTAAGCGAAGAAATTAAAAATCGACAATAAATCATGAGCGTGTAGGGCAAAACAAACAGCCAACTACACGCTTTTTATTTTATATTCTTGGAGGATCGTACCATTAGAGGCGGCAAGAAAGGGCAACAAACAGCTCAAAAAAATCGTATCAACGAAGATATTACAGCTAAAGAAGTTCGTTTAATTGGCATCGACGGCGAGCAAGCTGGCATCGTGTCATTAAAAGAGGCGCAAGCTATCGCTGATGATGCGGGTGTAGATCTTGTAGAAATCAGTCCTAATGCTGAGCCACCTGTTTGTAAGGTTATGGACTACGGTAAGTTCATCTTTGAAAAAAGCAAAGAACTAAAAGAACAAAAGAAAAAGCAAAAGCAAATCCAGGTTAAAGAAATCAAATTCCGTCCAGGTACGGATGAAGGTGACTACCAGGTTAAGCTACGCAACTTACGCAAGTTCTTAGAAGCGGGTGATAAAGCTAAAATCACTATCCGTTTCCGTGGTCGTGAAATGGCTCACCAAGAAATTGGTATCGAATTATTAAACCGTGTTAAAGCCGATTTAGAAGATGTTTCACAAGTTGAATCATTCCCAAATCGTGTTGAAGGTCGCCAGATGGTTATGATGATGGCACCTATTGCTAAAAAGCAATAAACAGGGTATATTACGCACCGATTTTATTTCAGGTCTGCAAGTAACAGTTTACTGTTCACCTGAAATAACCGGTTATAAGTAAGGTTGCACTGCTTTTGTAGTGAGCCTTCACCGGATTATGGCAGTAAGTTAGGCCTTAAAAGTAGAGCTATTTTTATATCTCTCGCCTGCTTGCTAATTTTTAAGCAATACATTTGGAGTTATTGCAATGGCTTACAAGCTAAAAACTCACAGAGGCGCGGCTAAGCGTTTCAAGAAAACTGCTTCTGGCGGTTTCAAGCGTAAACAAGCGCATCTTCGTCACATTCTGACTAAGAAAACTTCTAAGCGTAAATTACACTTACGTCCTAAGATGATGGTTCATAAGAATGACCATGGTCTAGTTTCACGTATGTTACCATTCGCTTAATAGGAGTCTTCAGAAATGGCAAGAGTTAAACGCGGTGTTATCGCACGTGCACGTCACAAAAAAGTTTTAAAGCAAGCTAAAGGTTACTACGGAGCACGTTCACGTGTTTACCGCGTAGCTTTCCAGGCAGTTACTAAAGCGGGTCAATACGCTTACCGTGACCGTCGTGCTAAGAAACGTACTTTCCGTCAACTTTGGATTGCACGTATCAATGCAGCAGCTCGTCAAAACGGTCTTTCATACAGCCGTTTTATCAATGGTCTTAAAAAGACTTCTGTAGAAATCGATCGTAAGATCCTTGCAGATATCGCTGTTTATGACCAAGTTGCATTCGCAGCGCTTGTTGCAAAAGCAAAAGAAGGCCTAGCGGCTTAATTTCGCTTTTCATAAAGTTTAAAAAGGAGCCTAGTGCTCCTTTTTTTGATCTTAATTAATATTCATAACTAACAACGATTTTGCATAGCGTATGTCGTTTGCTCCATTTTTTTGTTGAATCACCGCAGTTTACGCAATCCATTCAGATTAGTTGTTATAATTTCCCCAATATAGAATAAGTACCGCACTTGAGAGTGATATGTTTGCGAGTTTAGTGTTTTTATCTGCTGCAGTAACTTTAGACAGCCACTTACCCCCATTATTGCCATGGCAAGGCGATAGTGTGTCTTTAATGCAAGAAAAAGGACCTTTAACCACAGATTTTGAATTAAGCGAAGGCACTTTATCGCCAAATTATGCCGACACGATGGCGTTCGTAGATCGCCTAGTTGCAGCAAACCCAACACAATTCAAAGTAACGACAATTGCAACGAGCAGTGCGGGTCGTGCGGTTAAGATGTTAGTGGCGAATGAGCAAGGTTTGTTTGATGCCAAACAACTTGTTGCTGATACAAAGCCAACTATCTTTATTCAGGCTGGCATTCACAGCGGTGAAATTGATGGCAAAGACGCCATGTTTATGTTGCTACGCGATATTGCAACAGGTAAACGCCGCGATATTTTGAGCAAAGTAAATATTCTGTTTATTCCTATTTTAAACGTTGATGGTCACGAGCGCAGTAGCCAATACAACCGTATTAATCAGCGTGGCCCAGTAGAAATGGGCTTTAGAACGAATGGTCTAAATTTAAATTTAAATCGTGATTACACTAAGCTTGATACACCCGAAGTACGAGGTGTGATGCAGGTTATTAATCAATTTAAGCCAGATTTATACGTGGATGTCCATGTAACCGATGGCGCTGATTATCAGTATGACGTGACCTACGGCTATAATCCGGTTTTTTCGAGTGAATCACCGAGTGTGTCACAAGCGCTGGATAATCTATTTAAACCTGTTATTGATGCCAAACTCGAAAAAGCAGGGCATATTCCTGGTCCACTGGTGTTTGTAATGGACAAGCGGGAATTTAAAAAAGGGTTAGCGGGTTGGGTGGCAACACCACGTTTTTCAAATGGCTGGGGTGATTTACGTTCATTACCGACCATCTTAGTTGAGAACCACTCTTTAAAACCTTATAAGCAGCGCGTATTAGGTACTTATGTATTTATTGATGGTGCCATTGATGCTTTAGCTGCAAACGATAAAGCCCTTAATGAAGCGGTTCAAAAAGAGCTCGATTTCAAACCTACGCAATTAGTCGTTGAACGTGGTTATGCAAAAGAGCCAGATACCATCGAATTTAAAGGGATCGCCTATTCAAGAACTGAAAGCGCATTGTCTGGGCAACCTGAAGTTAAATATTTAGGTCAAGCTAAAAACTATGACGCATTACCGGTTTTTTGGCAAAAAGAAGTTAAAAAGACCGTTAACGTACCTGCTGCGTTTTATATTCCGCCGGCGTACAGCCAATTGGTAAGTAAGCTTAAATTACACGGCGTAGAGGTAACGACAGTGAATGGTTCTGTTTCTGAGCCATTAACGCAAGCAAGCGTTGCTGATTATTCATTTGCAAAAGCACCTTTTGAAGGACGTTTTCGTGTAGAGGCGACATTTGATTACAACACCGTAAAAAATGTCGATATGACCGGCTGGTACAAAGTCTCAACTGAGCAGCCATACTCAGAACTGGCTACACACTTACTACACCCAGAAGCGCCAGATTCATTCTTTGCTTGGGGCGAGTTTAATACTATTTTTCAGCGCACTGAATACGTTGAGAATTACGCTTTAATGCCGTACGCACGTCAAATGCTAAAAGAAAAACCTGCATTGGCTTTAGAGTTCGATAAAAAAATTCGTGAAGATAAAAACTTTGCTAAAGATGCTGATGCGCGCTTGCATTGGCTTTATGAGCGTACACCGTTTTATGATCAAGGCTATTTAAAATACCCAATTTTAATGGCGTTTGAGCAGTTACAAAAAGGACAATAACATGAAAGTGAAAGCTGTTCCTGTTACTGGCTTTGCGCAAAATTGCCGCATTATCATTTGTGAGCAAACGAATAAAGCGGCCTTGGTTGACCCAGGTGGCGATGCAGACAAACTTCAAGCAGAACTTGCTGCTTTAAATTGCCAATTAGAGGCAATTTATTTAACACATGGTCACTTAGACCATGTGGGCGCTGCAAAGCAACTCGCAGAGCATTTTAGCGTTGATATCATTGGCCCACATTTAGATGATAAATTTTGGTTTGATGCCTTGCCAATGCAAGCGCAAATGTTTGGTTTTGCACCAGTTACACCATTTTATCCAACCAAGTGGCTAAATCATGGCGATATAATCACAGTGGGCGAACTTGAGTTATCTGTACGCCATTGCCCAGGGCATACGCCTGGTCATGTTGTTTTTTACTACCAAGGTTCAGAACAGCTAATAGTGGGTGACGTGATTTTCCAAGGCTCTGTCGGTCGTACTGACTTCCCGAAAGGGGATAGTGCGCAATTAATCGAATCAATTAAGTCTGAGATTTTGTCATTCTCTGATGAAGTTGCTATTTTGCCAGGCCACGGTCCGAATACCACCGTAGGGCATGAGCGAAAAACAAATCCATTTATTAGTGGGCGTTTTGGTTGATATTTACTCGCAATAATGGCTAATTTTTTAATTAAGTGGATTGGTATAAAGTTGCAATTTTTTTGCACAAACAGTAGAAAATAGGCAGACTGATATTTAAATCAGTTATATAATTTAACCAGTATTTTTACAGAAAAAGAAATAAAATGTCTCTGAACCAAGTAGATCGCCAAATTTTGGCATTATTACAGCAGGATGCTAGCTTATCTACGGCAGAAATTGCCGATAAAGTTGGTTTATCTCAATCTCCATGTTGGCGTCGTATTGCTAAGCTTGAGCAAGATGGTTATATCAAAGGTAAAGTTGCTTTGCTTGACGAGAAAAAGCTTGGCTTTGATATGTTGGTTTATGCCCATGTTCGTCTATCTAACCACGGTAGAACGAACCTAGCTGAGTTTGAACGTTTAATTATGAGCTATGATGAAGTAACCGAGTGTTACAGTATGGCTGGTACGATGGACTTCATGCTTCGTATTATTTCAAAAGGTATTGAAGGTTATGAGCAGTTTGTTCGTGATAATCTATTAAACCTTGAGTTTGTTCAAGAAGTTCACTCAAACGTGACCATGACATGCGTTAAGCGTAGTACGTCTTTACCTCTTTAATCTTTTTCTACTACGTTTTATTTTTCGAAAACGGTTAGTGCTTTTAGGTACTAGCCGTTTTGTTGTTAATAATTGTTAACTTTTGCGGATTTTGCTAGAATTCTGCGCCTTGCCGAAATGCATTCACTATAAAGAGGATCTTAATGTTTAACTTACTCAGCAAAGCGCCAAGCTCTGCTAAAAACGATATTCTATCAGGCCTGACTGTTGCGTTGGCATTGGTACCAGAAGCGGTTGCGTTTGCTTTTGTTGCTAATGTTGAGCCTTTGGTTGGTTTATATGCCGCATTTATTGTTGGCTTAATTACGGCTATTTTTGGTGGTCGTCCAGGTATGATTTCTGGTGCTACCGGTGCACTAGCCGTTGTAATGGTAAGTTTAGTTTTAGATCATGGTGTAGAGTATTTATTTGCAACCGTCTTATTGATGGGGATTCTGCAAGTACTCGCAGGTATCTTCAAGCTTGGCAAGTTTATTCGCATGGTTCCGCACCCTGTAATGCTTGGTTTTGTAAATGGTCTTGCGATTGTTATTTTCTTGGCGCAACTGGGTCAATTTAAAGTACCAGACGGTATGGGTGGCCAACAGTGGATGGAAGGGCAAGCACTTTATATTATGCTTGGCTTAGTAGCGTTAACTATGGCTATTATTCATTTCTTACCTAAGCTAACTACTGCTGTACCTTCATCGTTAGCTGCCATTGTAACGGTAACAGCGATTGTGATTGGCTTTGATTTAGAAGCGCGCACTGTACTAGATTTCTTAAAAGGAATGACAGGTAATGAGCAGGCAACGATCGCCGGTGGCTTGCCGGAGTTTCATATTCCTATGGTGCCATTTAATCTTGAAACATTAAAAATTATCTTCCCTTACGCTTTAGTTTTAGCGGCGATTGGTTTAATTGAATCGTTATTAACACTGACCTTAATTGACGAAATTACTGAAACCCGTGGTCACAGTAACAAAGAGTGTATTGGTCAAGGCGCTGCAAACATTACCTGTGGTTTCTTCGGTGCAATGGGTGGTTGTGCGATGATTGGTCAATCTATGATCAATATTAACTCGGGCGGTCGTTCACGTTTATCTGGTATTAGTGCCGCAATTATACTGCTAGCATTCATCATTTTTGCAGCCAGTCTCATTGAAATGATCCCACTAGCTGCCTTAGTTGGTGTTATGTTCATGGTTGTTCTTGGTACCTTCGAGTGGGCAAGCTTCAAAATGATGAAACGTGTACCTAAGTCTGATGCTTTTGTTATCGTGCTTGTTTCTGGCGTAACCGTAGTAACAGATCTTGCGATCGCGGTATGTGTGGGTGTGATTGTTTCTGCTTTAGTTTTTGCTTGGCAGCATGCGAAACACATTTACACAAGCAATTACATCGATGAGCAAGGCTCTAAAGTGTACGAGCTTCATGGTCCTTTATTCTTTGGTTCGGTTAAGAACTTTGCCGAGTTATTTGATGTTAAAAATGACCCAGAAGACGTGATCATTGAATTCAAACATAGCCGTGTTGCTGATCACAGTGCGATTGAAGCGATTGACAGTCTTGCAGAAAAATACGCAAAAGTCGGTAAGAAACTGCATTTGCGTCATTTAAGCCCTGATTGTATTCAACTATTACACAATGCGCGTGATTTAGTTGAAGTGAATGTGATTGAAGATCCAAATTATAAAGTGGCTTCAGATAAACTAGCTTAAAAATAAAGCAGATAAAAAGCGAAGGCTGTTGTGGCCTTCGCTTTTTTAATGTCTGAAGAATGCGGTAAGGCTATAAAAAATTAAGATAGGCGGCAGTGCTTTGTTCTCGTGACTATCGGTATAATAAAAATAATTATGAAAGGTAATCTGATATTTTGAATTGGCAATCATTAGTTGATAATCGACAACGCTTTTTCTGGGTTTTGCAAATTGCAGGCTGGATAGGGTATGCGTTAGTTAATTATATCGGCTCAAAAGTCTTTGAAATGCGTGATATTTACGTATTTGTTATTGTATTAAACGCTTATGCAGGCTGTTTAATGACAGTACCTTTACGTTATATGTATCGTAAAGTGTGGAATGCCTCACCTTGGGTATTAATGCTTGTAGTTTTTGGTGCTTCCTATGTAACTGGCACATTATGGGCCGTTGTACAAAAATTCAATTTATGGGAAATCTACCGTCACGGTTACCGTCCAAATGAATGGTTTTATTACTTTCAACAAGGTTTAGATTCGGTTTATATCATTCTTTGTTGGAGTGGTTTGTATTTTGGTATTAAGTATTACCAGCTATTGCAAAGTGAGCGTCAAAAGGCTCTAAAAGCAACCACTATGGCGCACGAAGCTCAGCTGAAAATGCTGCGCTATCAACTTAATCCGCACTTTTTATTTAATACCCTAAATGCAATCTCAACCTTAATTTTGGTAAAAGAGAACAAAGATGCAAATTTAATGGTCTCAAAATTGAGTGACTTCTTACGATACACACTCAATACCGACCCAATAAAAAAGGTGCCGTTAGAGCAAGAAATTCATGCCCTCATGCTGTACTTAGAAATTGAAAAAGTACGCTTTGATGAACGTTTACAAGTCAATGTAGACGTAAGCGAGCAGGCAAAAGAAGCCTTGGTACCAAGCTTGATCCTCCAACCTATTATCGAAAACTCGATAAAGTATGCGATAGCGCAATTAAATGAAGGTGGTGTGATTGATATTAAAGCACAAGTTTTTGCAAATGAACTATTATTGGAAGTAGGCGATAATGGTCCTGGCACTGAGCTTAAAAATGGCCAACTGGTTAATTCTCAAGGCGTTGGCATAGCTAATACACAGGACCGCTTAAAAACACTTTATGAGAACAACTACTCGTTTGTTCTCTCTGACAATACGCCAAGTGGATTAAAAGTTAATCTGCGCGTTCCGTTTGAAAAGGCTGTTAAGAAATGAGCAAAATTAGAACTTTGATCGTTGACGATGAACCGCTAGCAAGAAAGGGCTTAGCTGTTCGACTTTCTGAATTTGACGATTTAGAAGTCATTCGTTTATGTAGCAATGGTCAAGAAGCAATTGATGAATGCTTATCGGGCAATATTCAATTGGTTTTCTTAGATATTCAAATGCCAAATATGAACGGTTTTGAAGTTGCAAGAGCACTTAGCGAGAGCGTTAATCCATTACCCGCTATTGTGTTTGTAACGGCTTTTGACCAGTTTGCAGTTAAAGCATTCGAGATTCATGCGTTGGATTATATTCTTAAACCAGTCGATGACAACAGACTAAAACAGGCGGTAGAAAAAGTGCATACCTATTTAAAAACGCAACAAGATAACGCCCATAAGAAAAAACTAGCGAGCTTTGTTGCAGGTATTACAGGCAATAATTGCGAAGAAATTTTAAAGAAGTTAGCAACGGGCGATAGCCTTGCTGACCGTCGTTATCCAGAATCATTAGCTGTAAAAGAGCAGGGCGAAATTGTTCGTGTGCCTGTTATTACAATTCAATGGGTTGATGCGGCTGGTGATTATATGTGCCTTCATTGCCAAGATGGGCAAACACATATCCTTCGTAAAACAATGAAAGAGCTTGAACAAGAGCTTGATCCACAACTATTTGTGCGAGTTCATCGCAGTGCCATTGTGAATACTAAGCAAATTAGCAAACTTGTAACTCAAGTAAGTGGTGAGTATCTTTTAGTGCTAGATAACGGCCAAGAACTAAAAGTAAGCCGAAGCTATCGCGATAAAGTGAAAGCAGCTCTGGCGAGCTAATAGTTGTTCTAAGCTAAACAAGTTAAAACAAAAAAGGCGCAATAAATTGCGCCTTTTTTATTGAAAATTTGTAACAGCTTAAACAGTTACAATCTTCATCGTGTTTGTCGCACCAATCGTTTCCATTGCATCACCATGAGTTAAAATCACAGTATCACCTGCAACTAGTGAGCCTTGCTCAACAAGTGTGTTTAATGCATCACGTACCATGCTTTCGTCTTCACACTTCGTTGAATCAAAGAATACAGGATAAACACCACGGTAAAGTGCTGTTTGGCCCAGTGTGCTTGGATGACGTGATAATGAATAAATTGGTAAACCAGAGCTGATGCGCGACATCAATTTAGCTGTACTACCTGATTCAGTCAGAGTCACAATAGCTTTAACAGAATCTAAGTGGTTAGCTGCATACATCGCAGATAATGCAATTGATTCAGCATTTGATGAAAAACGGCTGTCTAAACGGTGCTTAGAAACGTGCGTTTCTTTTTGTGATTCAGCACCTAAACAAACGCGAGCCATAGTCGCTACGGTTTCTTCAGGGTAGTCACCAGCGGCTGTTTCAGCAGATAACATAACTGCATCAGTACCATCTAATACGGCGTTTGCTACGTCCATAACCTCTGCACGTGTTGGCATAGGGTTATCGATCATAGATTCCATCATTTGTGTTGCAGTCACAACTGTACGGTTAAGTGAACGAGCACGGCTAATGATGAGCTTTTGTTTACCAACAAGCGCCGCATCACCAATTTCAACACCTAAGTCACCACGCGCAACCATCACTGCGTCAGAAGCAAGTACGATATCATCAATTGCTTCAACAGTTTCAACGGCTTCTGCACGTTCGATTTTTGCTAATAGTTGTGCGTTTGAGCCAGCAGCTTCTGCTAAAGAGCGAACATAACGCATGTCATCACCACTGCGTGGGAACGAAACAGCAATATAATCAACACCAATCTCAGTGGCAGTAATTAAATCTTCTTTATCTTTATCAGTGAAAGCAGGGGCTGTTAAACCACCGCCTAAACGGTTGATACCTTTGTTATTTGAAAGAACGCCACCAACAGTAACAGTTGTGTGGACTAGGTCACCGTCAACGCTATCTACTGTCAATTGAATTAAACCGTCGTTTAATAACAGTAAGTCGCCTGTTTTAACGTCGTTAGGTAGCTCTTTATAGTCGATACCTACTGCATTAACGTCGCCTTGGCCTTTTTCCATTTTCGCATCAAGGGTAAATTTTGCGCCAACTTCTAGGTTTACTTTACCGTCTTTGAAGGTTGATACACGAATTTTAGGACCTTGTAAGTCTGCAAGGATAGCAACGTGTTTGCCTAAACGCTTAGCAATGCTGCGTACCGCTTCAGCGCGGTCTTTGTGATCTTGTGCTACGCCATGTGAGAAGTTCAAACGAACCACATTTGCACCTGCACGAATAATTTTTTCTAGGTTGTTATCGCGATCGGTTGCCGGTCCAAGGGTCGCAACAATTTTTGTGCGTCTTAGCATCAAATTCTCCTGTGCGCTCAAATATATTAAGCGAATTGATGGTTATCTATTAAAATGTCGTGCTATAAACCTTTAATATAGGCTTATACATAAGCACAATGTAGAACTCATAAGTAAAAAATGATTGTTTTTACTTATGAGAATCTGGCTCTTTGTATTAATTATAGAGTATACAAAGTGTGAATGACGTTATTATGACACCGGTGTCAGGTAGCGTCAATACACATACCTTTTTAAAGGGTATTATAAAAATCTGGTCCGATGCCTTGGTTATTTTGATATACTGGGGGCCAACGTCGCTTCATGATTTCGATGATTTATCTCAAGTTGGCTGTCAAGCTCGCATTTTTGGGCTGCTTGGGTATAATGCGCGCGTAATTATTTTGATTAACTAACCAATAGTTGTTACCGAGGAGGACACTAAATGCAAGTTGCATTAGTAGGGTTAGGCGTTATGGGTAAAAATCTTGCCCTCAACCTGATTGAAAAAGGGCTGACATTAGTAGCTTACGATAAAAACCCAGATGCGGGTGCCGAGTTACTAAGCTGTGCGAAAGCATTAGGTTTGGCAGACCGTTTACATATTGTGTCTGATTTAAATGATATGGTTAGACGCTTAGAGCCGCCTCGTTCGATTCTTCTTTTAGTTCCTGCTGGTGAATTGGTTGATAAAGTATGTACAGAGCTTGCAGAAGCAGGTGTTGACTGTGATGACATTATCGTAGATTGCGGCAACAGTAACTACAAAGATGGCATTAGCCGTAAACTTAAATATCAAAACAAATTTGAATTTGCCACTATGGGTATTTCTGGCGGTGCAGAAGGTGCACGTCACGGCCCTGCAATGATGGCAAGTGGTTCAGAAGGCGGCTGGGAGCGTGTCGAGCCGTGGTTTGAAAAAGTAGCGGCAAGTTACAAAGGTGAGTCGTGTTTTGCACGTGTAGGCCAATCTGCAAGTGGTCACTTTGTGAAAATGGTTCATAACGGTATTGAATATGCGTTAATGCAATTAATTGCAGAAATGTATCAACTATTACGTTTAGGTACTAATCGTTCACCAAAAGAAGTGGCTGACATTTTCAATGAATGGTCTGAAGGCACTTTAAATAGCTACTTACTGTCAATTTCAAGCCATATCTTAAGCCTTGAAACGACAGAAGGCGAGCCGCTAGTTGATTTAATCGACAATAAAGTTGGCGCGAAAGGCACGGGTTTATGGACTGCACAAAATGCTCTAGAGCTTGGTATTGCAGTGCCATCACTCGTTGCGGCTGTTCAAGCACGTCACTTAACAAATACGTGTGATACGCATGCTGCTAAAGAAATGACTTACGCTGCTAAAGCAACTGATACCGTTGATTTAGACTTAGCAGAGCTAAAAGATGCATTCACATTGGCAAGTTTACTTGCTTACCGTCAAGGTTTAGCCCTTATCAAAGGTGCATCTCGTGCGCATCAGTGGAAAGTAGATCTTTCTAAAACGCTACAAACGTGGCGCGCAGGTTGTATCATCCGTGCAGATTACTTAGACAATGTCGCTGAAGGTGTAGAATTTATTGATTCTATGCAGCGTGAATCAGCAGCATTACGTAAGGTAACGGGTGCAGCAGTTGCATCTGGTCTTGCATTCCCAGTGTTAACAGCAACGCAAACTTACATTGCGACGTTAACAACACCAAGTAATGGTCACCTTGTTCAAGCACAACGTGACTACTTCGGTGAGCATGGTATTAAAACTCACAGTGGTGAGATTTGCCACTTAACAGACTTAGTTGAGATTGACGAAAAAGTTCGTTAATTATCAAAAAGCATAAAAAAGGCACCAATTGGTGCCTTTTTTGTATTTGCTGCATTAACGACTTAGCTCACCGCGCAGGTTGTCTTGCATCAAGTGACGAATTGTTTCTACTTCCAGCTTTTGACTAAATAAGTAGTGTAACTTGGTCAAACAGGCTTCTAATGTCATATCGTAGCCACTGATCACACCACAATTCAATAAGGCATTACCGGTTGCATAACCGCCCATATTAACTTGGCCTTTTAAGCACTGTGTTAGATTAACAATCACCATACCGCGTTTACTTGCATCATTAAGTATGTCTAAGAACGCCGGATCTTGCGGGGCATTACCCACGCCAAAACTTAATAACACAAGAGCTTTGATGTCGTCATTAACTAGACTTTTCACCACTTTTGGGCTGATCCCAGGATAAAGATAAAGCACACCAATAGGTTGTGGCGTGATATTCGATACCTGTAGTTCGTTATCAACATATGGGCTAAGTTGCCCTTTAATAAGTTGAATATTAATTCCTGACAGTGCTAATGGTTCAAGGTTCGGTGATGCAAAGGCATCAAAGCCATCAGCATGGGCTTTTGTTGCACGGTTACCACGGAATAACTGGTTATTAAAAAACAGGCTTACTTCAGCAATTGGGTAATTTGCGGCTAAATACATGGCATTAAGTAAGTTTACTTGGCCATCAGAACGAAGTTGCGACAATGGAATTTGTGAGCCTGTCACAATCACAGGTTTTGTCAGGTTTTCGAACATGAAAGACAAAGCAGAAGCTGTATAGGCCATAGTATCGGTACCATGCAGAACCACAAAGCCATCATAGTCTTGGTATTTACTCTTAATATCGTCAGCAATTAATTGCCAGTGGGCAGGGGACATATCTGAAGAATCAATGAGCGGGCAATATTCGTGAATATCAAACAAAGGCATTTCATCACGATTAAACTCTGCATTATTGACCACTGTTTCGGTTAAAAAACCTTCTGCCGGAACATAGCCACGGCTCGATTTTTTCATACCGATAGTACCACCCGTATAGGCGATATATATACGTTTACGTTTCATAAAAAAAGCCCAGTTAAATAACTGGGCTTAGTATACCTAAAATCGCTTAGCTAAGTAACTTATTGAATTACATTACACACTAAACAACGAGCGTAAACGCCTTGTGGATCGTTGTAATCTTTTAGATTATCGATCTCACTACTTAACTGATTAATAAGGCTTTGTAAGTTAGCTTGTGTTGCGAGTACTGATTGTGATGAATCAGACTTAGCAAAGAAGCTCTTAACAGCCGCGGTGCCAAAGATATCTTGCAGCATTTGCTCTTGTGGTGTTAATGACTGTTTGATGGTCTTAACATCATAATGATTAAGCTTAGCAAGCTCAGCTGCCGCCTTAATTGCATCTTGCTTATCGCCAAGTTTATCAACTAAACCCAGTTCTTTTGCTTGAGTTGCAATCCATACACGGCCTTGGGCAATTTTATCAACTTGCTCAGGCGTCATGTTACGTGCTTCAGCCACTACATTTAAAAAGCGTTTATATGCATTTTCAACGCTCATTTGAATGATGTCTGACATTTTCTCGTCAAGTGGGCGTGCAATAGAGAAGCCAGCAAGATCAGTTGTTGCAACACCATCTGAGTAAATACCTAATTCAGCCATGGTATTCTCAAACGTCATGAAAGTACCAAATACACCAATTGAACCTGTAATTGTGCTAGGGGCTGCCCAAATTTCATTGGCTGCAGATGCAATCCAGTAACCACCTGATGCTGCCACTGAGCTCATTGATGCGATAACCGGTTTTCCTGCTGCCTTAAGTGCTAATACTTCAGCACGAATAACTTCAGAAGCAAACATACTACCGCCACCTGAATCGATGCGAAGTACAACGGCTTTCACTTTGTCATCAAGACGTGCTTTACGAAGTAGGGCTGCTGTTGAGTCACCACCAATTTCACCTGCTTTACGTTCACCATCAACTATTGTGCCTTTAGCTACAACGACAGCTACTTTTTCAGTAATTGGGTTATCGAACTCAACAGGCGGTTTTACCAGCGATAAATACTCACGGAAGCTTACTTGCTTAAAGGTTTTACCTGTTTCTTCTGCACCAACTAACTCAATAAGTTGCTGGCGAATTTGTTGTGATGTTTTTAAAGAATCAACCCATTGATTATTTAACGCGTACTGACCTGAGTTACCGTCAACTGCTTGCATTTTTGCAAGGTAAACATCCATATCTTCATCGAAATTACTTTCATCGAATGGACGGCTCGCAGCAACGTCAGTTTTGTACTCGTTCCAAAGTGCAGTTAACCAAACGCTGTTCGCTTCTTTTGCCGCATCTGACATGTCATTACGAATAAATGGTTCAACCGCTGATTTATAAGTACCCACACGGAAAATATGTTGAGTCACTTTTAACTTTTCAAGCGCGTCTTTGAAGTAAAGTGGGAACATACCATAGCCTTCAATGCTCACACCACCATATGGGTGCATAGACACTTCATTGGCATGGGCAGCAATATAATATTGTGCTTGTGTATAGTAGTAGCCCGTTGCAATAACTTGCTTGCCTGCCTCTTTAAATGCATCAATTGCTTTCGTTATTTGTTTTAGCTTATTGATGTGTGCACTTGGCATTTTTTGTAGGTCAAGAAGCATCACACTGATACGATCATCTTTAGTCGCTTGGTTGATCACTTCAATGACATCATCAAGAAGAATTTCTGATGGTGCTTCTTTACCCATAGTTGCATCGTTGATTGCTGCTTCTACAGGATCAACATAGGTTTTTTCTTCAACAATAGGGCCATTTAAGTTTAGGCGTAGCACGGTTCCGTCTGCTACTTTTACTTGGTCTTCTTCACCTGTGATGGCAACAAAGAAGAGTATTACTAGTAATAGAAATAATATGTTTAGGACCAAACGGCGGGAAAAATTAATCCCGGTCCAAATGCCTTTAAATATCTTTGCTAGCAAAATAAATCCTTAATTCAGTACAGCTTAGTAGTGAACTCATCTTAGCTTAGAATAACTTTAAAATTAACTGTTAAATAGTAACAGAGTGTTTAAAACGATAATTTGCTACCGATTAATTAGCAGTGAAAAGTTGATTATTCTAAGTTATTGCCGCAGAATCTATTTCAAATAGAGGTTCGACCAGTTAACGGGGCACACAATGTTAGAACAAAAATTACAATTACCGCATACCGAACTTCGTAATCGTTTGGTTATGGGATCAATGCATACTGGCTTAGAAGAAGGCTGGCATAACCGCAAACGCTTACGTGCATTCTACGAGGCACGTGCCAAAGGCGGCACGGGTTTAATCATTACAGGTGGCTACAGCCCAAATATTCGTGGCAAGCTATCTCCGTTCGCATCAACATTTAATTCATTTTATGATGTGATCAAACACAAAGCATATACTGATGCGGTGCATCAACATGGCGGAAAAATTTGCTTACAATTATTGCATGCAGGTCGCTATGCGTATCATCCATTCAATCAAGCGCCAAGTTCAATTCAAGCTCCTATTAATCCATATAAACCTAAAGAAATGTCGTTAGGGTCGATTAAAAAAACCATCAAAGACTTTGCTAACTCAGCAAAAATGGCTGAAAAAGCAGGTTATGACGGTGTTGAAATCATGGGTTCTGAAGGTTATTTGATTAATGAATTCATGGCTAACCACACCAATAAAAGAACAGACAACTATGGCGGTAGTTTAGAAAACCGCATGCGCTTGGCTGTTGATATTGTTAAAGCTGTTCGCGCTAAAGTCAGTCAAAAGTTCATTATTGTATTTCGTTTGTCTGTAATGGATTTAATTCCTAATGGATCAACGCCTGATGAAGTAAAGCAACAAGCCCTGGCACTTGAACAAGCTGGCGTTGATATCTTTAACACCGGTATTGGTTGGCACGAGGCTCGTGTACCAACGATTGCCAGTATGGTCCCAGCAGGTGCATTTAAAGAAGCATCAAAACGCTTAAAAGATACAGTATCAGTGCCAGTTATCGCGGTTAACCGTATTAACACGCCAGAAATTGCCAATGGAATTTTAGAAGCAGGCGAGTCTGATTTAATTTCGATGGCCCGCCCTTTATTAGCAGATCCAGAGTTTTTCAATAAATACGTTAATAATAAGTCTGAACAAATCAATATTTGTATTGGTTGTAATCAGGGTTGCTTAGACCATGTGTTTAAAAATAAACGTGCCACCTGTTTGGTTAACCCACAAGCGGCTTTTGAGTTAGATTACAGCCTTGAGAAAGCACCATCATCTCGATTAGTCCTGGTTGTGGGGGCTGGCCCTGCTGGCCTTGCTGCAAGTTGTTACTTAGCAGCGAAAGGTCATAAAGTAACCCTAATTGAACGTAAAGAACAAATGGGTGGCCAATTTAATTTAGCCATGCAAGTGCCGGGTAAAGAAGACTTTAACCATACCCTTAACTACTTTACTAATGAATTAAAGCGTTTAAATGTCGATTTACAACTCGGTACTGAATTTACTGACAATATGCTCAATCAATACGATGATGTTGTTTTTGCAACAGGCGTACGTCCGCGCGAAGCCAAAATAGAATGCGGTGATGGCAAACGTGTATTCGCTTATGATGAAGTAATTCGTGGTGAAGTAGAACTCGGTGAGAAAATTGCGATTCTAGGTGCCGGTGGTATCGGTTTTGATATGGTTGCCTTTTTAAGTGAACACAAAGGCCAAACAATTGAGCAATTCAAAACTCAATGGGGTATTGAGTGCGAAGCTGCGCCTGAAAAAGACAATCGTCAACTTTACATGCTTAAGCGAAGCGCAGGGCGTTTTGGTAGTGAACTGGGTAAAACAACGGGTTGGATCCACCGACAAGTTGCCAAACAGCACGGTGTTAAACAAATCGCTGAGTGTCAGTATCTAAGCTTTGATAAGCAAGGTTTGAAGATAACGGTAAAAGGTGAAGAGCAAATCCTCGATGTTGATACCGTGATTGCTTGTATTGGTCAGGTATCAAATACTGAAACGTTCGACAATCAAACCGAAAACGCGAAAGTACACGTTATTGGTGGCGCAAAACTAGCTGCCGCTATCGATGCTAAACGTGCAATTTTTGAAGCGTTACAAGTCGCTCGTAAAATTTAATTGAAAGTAAACTAGAAAACGTGCGGTCTATGTGATTAATCTATTTAGTCACGAGACCGCTATGTTGAACACACACCTAATACCCCTTTACCAACACACCTTAAAGAAACTGCAGTTTTTAGATGGACTACCGAGTCTATTAATTCGCTTGATTTTAGCCCCAGTGATGATCATTGCAGGCTTTAATAAGCTTGCTTTAAGCGGTGATGTTACTCATCTTTATCAATACTTTTTAGCATCTGAAGATATTGTTGCATGGTTTGGAAATAGTGACTGGGGTTTAGGCCTACCCATGCCCTCTATATTGGCCTTTTTAGCTGCATGGACTGAGTTTTTAGGGGGGATCTTTATATTATTGGGTTTATTTACTCGTTTAACCGCAATTCCTTTGATGATCACCATGCTGGTTGCAGCGACAACAGTACATGCCAGTAATGGCTGGTTTGCTGTAACACCTACCGATGCCAGCACCAGCCCAGCGAGAGTACTCAATTGGCTTGCAATACCTGGTAGTGAAGCTAGCCTAGTTAATTCTGATGAAGCCAGCGAAAGATTAACCAAAATGCGTGAGTTGCTAGAAACGCATGGTTATACAGAGTACCTCTATGCGAAAGGGAAACCTGTGATCTTAAATAATGGTATTGAGTTTTCTGCCATATATTTTGTTATGTTATTGAGTTTATTTTTTACAGGGGGTGGTCGTTACGTTAGTTTAGATTATTGGTTAACTAGAAAAGTATCGAATAGCTTTCTTGCTCATAAAGATAAATGATAAGCTTGGGTTTTCTGCCCCGATTATTAAGGGGCGTCGTACTTAAGCATTTACGGAATATTCATGGACGCTTTAACGCTATTACAAACTCGACAATCAGATCCTCGCCTTATCGCACCTGGACCTACTGCAGAACAACTTGAAATTATTAAGCGAGCGGCCATTAAAGTGCCTGATCATGGCTGTATTGCTCCTTGGCGATTTATTGTCGTTGAAGGCGATGCACGTAATAAATTAGGCGATATCTATCATCAGGCCGCTGTTGCTGAAAACCAAGATGATAGAACCATTGAGCGCGCTAAAGAACTACCGCTGCGTTCGCCTATGATGATCATTGCCATTGCAGATGTAACTGAAAACCCAAAAGTGCCACGTATTGAACAAGTACAAAGTGCAGGCTGCGCTGTACTTGCAATGCAACAAGCGGCATTCGCCCAAGGTTTAGGGGGTATTTGGCGCACAGGTTATTTTGCACAAAGCCCAGCTGTTAAAGCGGCACTCGGTTGTAAAGAACAAGATGAGATTGTTGGTTACCTCTATTTAGGTACGCCAGAAATAGACATTAAAAAACCTATCAGACACAAGCCAGAGACGTTTTTTGAGAATTTATAAATAGTAGGAACTTTTTTGCAGTTAAGCAGTCAGACACTATTAAGCTTACTTATGTTAGTTTTTTTAGATTTAGCTTAGCTGTAAGAAGCGCACGGATGCAAAAAACGAAATAATTCTTCTTCAGTGTGTTTTTTAATCGGTTATTTTTTGTTAACGTATGGAAAGTCTTAAAAAAATAACGATAAAGAAGACGAGAACAATGGGAAACTTATTTTTACGTGAAAAAGAAAATTGGTTCGCTTGGTCAATTTGGGGCTTAGTTGGCGCTGTTGTCACATTTTTTGTTGCCATGTCTACAAAACAACCTCATTACCTTGGCTTGTCTGCTGTAGTGGTATTACTTCTATTGACATGGTGGATGCAAA
Organism: Pseudoalteromonas sp. S1650; assembly: GCF_005887195.1. NCBI lineage: Bacteria > Pseudomonadati > Pseudomonadota > Gammaproteobacteria > Alteromonadales > Pseudoalteromonadaceae > Pseudoalteromonas > Pseudoalteromonas sp. S1650. The sequence continues at coordinate 24,986 of NZ_PNDF01000032.1, forward strand.
GCACTAGACGTTTCGATTTCGGTCGCGCTTTTAAAATTTGTTGCTACGTTTTAACGATCACCTGCTTACCCGCCTTCGCATTAGTTATTGTACCGAGTTATAACCTCAATAAAATTGACGTAATAGTGCAGGGCTCAGGTTTTGCAATTGTTAGTTTAATTGTTTGTTTAGTTTGCTCTTTAATCGCAAAGCGTCCGAAGCAGTACTATTAAAAATACTTTTTTAAAGTTTTTTACATTTAAGGCTTTACAACGAACGCAGTAAACACTATTATGCGCGCCGTACGGAGAGATGGCAGAGTGGTCGAATGCACCGGTCTTGAAAACCGGCAGGGGTTTGTAGCCCCTCTAGGGTTCAAATCCCTATCTCTCCACCATTATTTAGAAAAACCGCCTTTAGGGCGGTTTTTTGCTATCTGGAGATAAGTAATGTCAGCAAGCGAGTCTTCTTCTACACTAATGCGCATTGTTAAACATGTTCTGCTTTGGTGTATCTTTTCTTATTTTTATCACAGCGGGATCAATGTACTTGTAGCTATGGCCCATGATGCGCAGCCTGATTACGGGCTAATATCTTCAATCGCTTATGGTATTGGGTTTAATGTGTTAGTAGGGCACCTTATTGGCAAATACGACAAGCATTGGCCTGTTATTGCAGCATGTGTGATTTCTACTGTGGGTCTTATTGCTGTGCCTTTAATTATGTTAGGCAAAGATGGTTTAATGAGCGGCTTTTTTATTGCTTCGATGATCGCTACATTACCTGTTGCGACATTTGTAATTGATAAAATAAAGCAGCGAATTAGTGCAAACACTGAGCAAACGCAGTAAAACTAGGCGATATTCGTTGTTTTTTTATGTTAGTATGAGCACGTCTTTTAACTAAATAAACGTGAATTAAAACATGTCAGATAATTTTACAACAGACGCTGAAAAAGCAAGTTACGGTATTGGTTTACAAATGGGTGAGCAATTAAAAGCGAATCCATTCGAAGGTTTAAACTTAAATTCTGTATTTGAAGGTATGAAAGACGCATACACTGGTAATGATTTCCAAGTTGAAATCCCAGAAATTCAAGCAGCTTTTGAGAAAATCAACGCTGAGATCCAAGCTCGTCGTGAAGAAGAAGCTAAAGTTCTTGCAGCTGAAGGTATTGCATTCTTAGAAGAAAATGCAAAACGTCCTGAAGTAACAGTAACTGAATCAGGTCTTCAATACGAAGTACTTACTGCAGGCGACGGTGAAAAACCAACTGCAGATTCAACAATCCGTGCACACTACCACGGTACACTAATCAACGGTACAGTATTTGACAGCTCATACGAGCGTGGTCAACCAGCTGAATTCCCAGTAGGCGGTGTAATCAAAGGTTGGACTGAAGCAGTGCAAATGATGGGTACTGGTTCTAAGTGGCGTTTATACGTACCACACGAACTTGCTTACGGTGAGCGCGGTGCTGGTGCAGCAATCGCTCCTTTCTCAACGTTAATCTTTGACGTTGAGCTATTAGAAATCATCTAATCGATTTCAAATAGATATAAAAAAACCTGCTTTAAGCAGGTTTTTTTATATCTGAATCAAATAGCTAATTAGCTATTTGATTCAGCGTATTCTTTACACGCAGCAGTGTCTTCACATTCACCATATAGGTAAAGAGAGTGGTTCGTCAGTTTAATACCATTCTCTGTTGCGATTTCTTCTTGACGACGTTCAATAGTGTCGTCTTCAAACTCAACTACCTTACCACATTTTAGGCACACTAAGTGGTCATGGTGAGTGCTACCTGATAATTCAAATACTGACTTGCCGCCTTCGAAGTGGTGGCGAGATACAATACCTGCATCATCAAATTGGTTAAGAACACGGTAGACAGTTGCAAGACCAATCTCTTCGCCTTTGTCTAAAAGAATTTTATAGACATCTTCAGCGCTGATGTGTTGGTTGTCTGGAGATTGTAGAATCTCTAAAATTTTAATACGTGGCAAGGTTACTTTTAACCCTGCTTTTTTTAATTCCAAGTTGTGATCAGTCATTCAATCTGTCTCAATTTTATTTAGTTATACTAGGCATCATCAAGATGCACACGACACATTAGCAACTATTAGAATAACGTGCCTAGTTACTAAGTGCAAAGAACAATTCGTCTATTTGCCGATTTTTCAAACAAAAATGAACTGGTTGTGCATCTTTACATCAGCTAGTAAATGCGAGTAGTACTTGTTATTAATCAGCAAGTTCCGCTAAACACATTTCGTCATAAACCTGAGCACACCAGTCTTTAACACGCTTTTCAGTAAGCTCTGGTTGACGGTCTTCATCAATACCAAGGCCAACAAAGTTGTTGTCATCTACGAGTGCTTTTGAAGCTTCAAAGTCGTAGCCTTCAGTTGACCAATGGCCCACTACGATTGCGCCACGCTCAGTAACGATATCGTTGATCATGCCCATTGCATCTAAGAAGTACTCTGCATAGTCTTCTTGGTCACCGCAGCCGAAAATAGCAACAAGTTTACCTTCGAAGTCAACTTCTTCTAATTCAGGGAAAAAATCATCCCAGTCACATTGAGCTTCACCGTAGTACCAAGTTGGAATACCGAATAACAATAAATCGAATTCAGCAATCTCTTCTTTAGAACTTTTTGCAATGTCGTGAACAGCAACAAGCTTTTTACCTAATTCTTTTTGAATCATTTTAGCTACGTGTTCAGTATTGCCTGTGTCACTTCCGAAAAAAATACCTACGCTTGACATGGATTTAAAACCTTCTATCTATCAATAGCCAATCTTTCTTGTAAAATTGTTTCAATCAACGCGCTACGGCTAATATTCTGCGCATCTGCCATATCGCTTAATGCTTGATATAACTGTGATGAAACCTTAAATTCTACACGCTTTAAACCACGTGCTTTATCTCGTTTTATTTGATTACGTTTATTTACTTTTAATTGCATATCGCGAGGTAGGGGATTTGTTTTCGGCCTACCAGGACGCTTTTCGTATTCAAATAAATCGGGTGTTGTTCTATCTGTTTCTGACTTTGCCATGTCTAGCCCACACCTGCGCCTTGCCAGAAGACTTGAATAAGTCCTTTCGCTATAAACCCAGAACAGCCTAAAAATAGCACTAACCAAACGATGTATCGGCCAAATCGTGGTACATCACCTTTTTTAAGGACGTCTTGAATTGCCATTCCAATAAAAAAGAAAATACCGGCTAAGCCAAAATACAACCCTAAGGTATCAAATTCGTTAATTAACTGACTGACCATCAACGTATAAACCTTTAAATTAAACGGCGCGTACTATATCACACAAATTTGTAATAATTTAGTGCGCACGATCAAAAACAGCGAATTTAATCAGCTCTATTAATGAGCTAAAAAATCGCTGATTGCTTTATTAACAGCAAGTGGTTTTTGGGCATGTAGCCAGTGACCAGCACCATGAATAATTTTTGCTTTTGCATTAGGGAACAACGCCATAATAGCAGGGCGGTGCTCTGCTAAAATGTAGTCAGAATCATTACCTTTAATGAACAAAGTATCACATAAACAAGAATCATTTTCACTAACTTGCGCTAAAATATTTTCATATTGCTGGTATAAAACAGCTAAATTAAAGCGCCATTGATAGTGACCTTCATTATTTTTAGCAAAGCTTTTTAATAAAAATTGACGTACGCCCATTTCCTCAATGTGCTTGGCAAGTATTTCATCAGCCGCTTTTCTATCTGTGATATTAGACTGTGCAACTTCGTTTAGGCCTGCAAAAATGGCACTGTGGCGAGGGTTATTAGCAACAGGAGAAATATCTAACACGACAAGCTTATCGATAAGTGAAGGGTGATTAAGTGCTATTTGCATGGCCACTTTGCCACCCATTGAATGACCTATGATGTGCGCTTTACTAATAGTTAGATGTTCAAGTAACTCACTGACATCTTTAGCCATAGCATGATAATTCATGGTATCGCTATGGAATGATTTACCGTGGTTACGTAAATCGATATTCGTTACACGATAATTTTCAGCTAATGCTTTTGCGATTACATTGAGGTTTTCAAGTGAGCCAAACAAACCGTGGATCAATACAACGTCTGAACCTTGACCCATTTGTTGGTAGTTTAATAGCATTTTCAACTCCTATTTTTAATGGCAGTATTTTGCCTAGTGAAATTACAAAATGCAAAACATAGAGAATTGCTGCGAGCTTAGGTATAATCATTGAGAACTTTTAAAATGTGACCCGTAAAGACAGGAATAACATGAAAAAAATCGACATAGACGACGAGTTATATCAATACATTGCAAGCAACACGCAAAGTATTGGTGAAAGTGCATCAACCATTTTGCGTCGTTTATTAAACCTCTCTGATGGCACCAATGCCCCAGTTGAAACAACTACTAAAACTGAACAAGAAACCCCAGTTGTTGAAGTACAAGAACAAGCAGAACATGAATCAAGCCCTGAACCTAGCAACGAAAATGTTGAAGAGGCTGCAGAAACTGTCACAGCATCGACACAAGTGAAAGGTAATGTGTTTAATGTATTAAACAAAGAAGAGCTGGCAATGCAAAAAGGTGTTGTTGGTCGATTCTTATTTATACTTGCTGCTTTATATAGAACGCATAAAAAAGATTTTGCTAACGTGCTTGAAATTAAAGGCCGTGATCGAGTTTATTTTGCCACAAGCAAAGAAGCACTTCTGGAAAGCGGTAGCAGCATGAATCCAAAAAATATCACTGATACTGAGTATTGGGTGATGACAAATTCAAATACAACCAGAAAAAAAATGATGCTTCACGAAGTAGCACTGTGCTTAGGTTACAGCGCAGATGAAGCAGAAAAAATTCGTGATTACTTATAATCCATAAGGAAATAATATGGCGATTCATCCAGATGCAGGTAAACCTGCACCGCAATCAAGCTTAGTGAATGTACCAAAACTGATCTCGGCTTATTACTTAAATGAACCTGACCTAGAACAAAACCCAGAGCATTGTGTTGCTTTTGGTACATCTGGCCATCGTGGTTGTTCGTTCGATGTAAAATTTAATGAATCGCATATTTTAGCGATCACTCAAGCAATTTGTGATTACCGTAAAGAAAACAATATTTTTGGCCCACTTTTCTTAGGTAAAGATACACATGCATTGAGTGAAGCGGCTTTTAACTCTGCTATTGAAGTACTTGTTGCAAACGAAGTGCAAGTCATTGCACAAGAAAATGACGATTACACGCCAACGCCGGTAATCAGTCATGCTGTTGTTTGCCATAACAAAGAAAATCCAAATGAACTTGCTGATGGTATTGTGGTAACACCTTCACATAACCCGCCAGAAGATGGTGGTTTTAAATATAACCCGCCAAATGGTGGCCCAGCAGATACTGATGTTACTAAGTGGATTGAAGACAGAGCAAATCAATTACTTTTAGAAGACTTAGTTGAAGTTGAGTTATTTCCGTATGCTAAAGCATCACGTTCTGGTTTTATTAAGTACCAAGACTTAATTACCCCTTATGTTGATGACTTAGTTAATATCGTTAATCTAAAAGCAATTAGCGATGCGAAAATCAAAATTGGTGTGGATCCACTTGGTGGCTCTGGTATCAACTTTTGGCCAGTCATTGCAGAAAAATATAATTTAGACTTAACGGTCGTAAATGAATCTGTTGACCCAACATTTTCGTTCATGCCTTTAGATAAAGACGGCAAAATCCGTATGGATTGTTCATCTCCTTATGCAATGACAAACCTTATTGCATGGAAAGATGACTATGATATAGGTATAGGTAACGACCCTGATTATGACCGCCATGGTATTGTTACGCCTGACGGCTTAATGAATCCAAATCACTTTTTAGCAGTTGCGATTGACTACTTATTAAATAACCGCGAATGGTCAAAAGAGGTCGCAATTGGTAAAACGCTGGTATCGAGCGGCATGATTGATAAAGTGGTTGCACGTAATAACCGCGAAGTAAAAGAAGTACCGGTAGGCTTTAAATGGTTTGTTGAAGGCTTAAGCAAAGGTACCCTTGCTTTTGGTGGTGAAGAAAGTGCAGGGGCGTCATTCTTACGCTTTGATGGTACAGTTTGGAACACTGATAAAGATGGTTTCATCTTAGGTCTACTTGCTGCAGAGATTTTAGCTGTAACAGGTAAAACACCATCACAGCTTTATAAAGAACTTGAGCAAGAGTTCGGTGCGCCTATTTATAAACGTATTGATGCGCCAGCTAATGCAGAACAAAAATCACGTTTAAAAGCGTTATCAGCGAATGATGTAACTGCAAGTACCTTAGCGGGTGATGCCATTACGCAAAAACTAACCCATGCTCCTGGTAATAACGCTGCTATCGGCGGTTTAAAAGTTGTTACTGAAAACGGTTGGTTTGCTGCACGCCCATCTGGCACTGAAGACATCTATAAAATTTACCTTGAATCATTCAAAGGTGAAGAACATTTAGCATTATTAGAAAAAGAAGCGAAAAAGCTGGTTGATTCAGTAATTAGCTAATTCCTCTTTTACCTATTAAAACGGCTGAGTTTCTCAGCCGTTTTTGTATTCTACTCTCACGCATTTTTAGGATAGAACAATGAGCTATTCAACTCCTTCATATCTCGAACAATTAAAAAGTACTGGCGACTTTTTAACCCTTACTCGTAACAATGAATTTTCACTAGAACCTTGTGCATTTACCCTTGAAAACGGCACTGATGTCACAGTTCACGATACGGGTATCATTGAGTTTCAACCTGCGCAGCAGACAAACAAAGATATTGTGCTTTCAAGTGCGGTACATGGTAACGAAACTGCGCCAATTGAAATCTGCGATCATTTAATCAAGTCAATCATTACAGAACAACTTACCTTGCAGCAGCGTGTCCTGTTTATTTATGGTAATCCTAAATCTATTAATATCGGTAAGCGTTTTGTAGATGAAAACTTAAACCGTTTGTTTAATGGTCATCATACTGTAGAAGGCATTGCTTCAAACCCTGAGCGAGTTCGTGCAAAGCTGCTTGAAGACGTTGTTACTGATTTCTTTGCTAGAGGCAACCAGGACAGTGAGCGTTTTCATTATGATCTTCACACAGCAATTCGTGGCTCTAAAAATGAAAAGTTCGCAGTGTATCCTTTCTTACATGGTAAACCGTGGAAAAAATCACAACTGCAATTTTTACTTAGCTGTGGCGTAAACACGGTACTAATGATGAAATCAGCGGCAACTACCTTCAGTTACTACTCGTCGTTTGTACATGGAGCTGACTCATTTACGGTAGAACTTGGCCAAGTAAAACCATTTGGCGAAAACGACATGTCGCGATTTGAGAAAACCAAACAAACCTTGATTGCATTAATAAGTCAAAAATCTGTTGAATATAAAGAATTCAATGCAGAAGATTTCGAGTTGTTTTCTGTATATAGAACAATAAACCGTACTTGCGAAGACTTTAGTTTTCCATTTGCTGATGATGTGGAAAATTTCACCGGTTTCGCAAAGGGCGAATTAATGGCAACTGATGGTCAGACCAGATATGAAGCGGAAGTAGACGGTGAAGCTATTATCTTTCCAAACGCTGATGTAGCCTTAGGTCAGCGCGCTTTGCTTACCGTTATTCCAATGCAAGTTGATAGCAACTTTATTTAAATTCTCTGCATTAACACCCATCTAAATTTAGTTAACTATATGACTATTAAGAGTTTATCTTGTTGTATAGTTAACTTTCCATGCGTTTTTAGCCATTTGTCATCTATTCGTCTATGATTAGTTGAATAACAACTTACGTTAACGTAAAGTGACGGCAGTTTAATTTAATTAGATTGAATATTGCGCAAACTTTATCCTTACAGCTCATGCTGATAAAAATATAATTAAGGGCAGTAGCGTAGGTTTCTGACAACGAAAGAAGGTAGGTTATGAGTAATCCAAATAACGTATCGCTAAACATTAATCATGAACTGTCATTTATTGATGGTCACGCATTAACGATCCCTACATTAAGTATTCTTAATGAGGAAGGCGACATCTACGAAGGTGCAACCGCACCTGATATCGACAAAGCAACGGCAATCCGTCTATATGAAACAATGCGTTTTATTAGAGCACTTGATGAGCGTATGCAAGCAGCACAGCGTCAAGGCCGTGTTAGCTTTTATATGCAATGTCTAGGCGAAGAAGCGGCTGTAACAGCATCAGCTGCAGCGCTTGATCAAAACGACATGATCATGGCCCAATACCGTGAGCAAGCAGCTTTACGTTATCGTGGTTTTAGCCTTGACCAATTCATGAATCAAATGTTCTCAAATGAAAAAGATTTGGGTAAAGGTCGCCAAATGCCAATTCACTATGGCTCACGCGAACTTAACTACATGACTATTTCATCACCGCTTGGTACACAAATTCCGCAAGCAACAGGTTATGCATACGGGCAAAAAGTTCGTCATATTGATGCCCAAACAGGTGAGTTAAACAGCACTATTGATAACATCACTATTTGTTACTTTGGTGAAGGCGCTGCATCTGAAGGTGATTTCCATGCTGGTTTAAATATGGCCGCAGTTCATGAAGCACCGGTAATTTTCTTTGCCCGTAACAATGGTTATGCGATTTCTACACCTGCGGATGAACAATTTAAAGGTGATGGTATTGCATCACGTGGTGTTGGCTATGGCATTAAAACAATCCGTGTTGACGGTGCAGATGCACTTGCTGTTTATGCAGCAACGAAAAAAGCCCGTGAAATTGCAACTACTAAAGGTGAACCTGTTTTAATTGAATCGATTGCCTATCGTTTAGGCGCTCACTCAACCAGTGACGATCCAAGCGGTTACCGTACAAAAGATGAAGAAGCAAAACATAAAGGCTGTCCAATCGAGCGTTTCCGTAAGTGGCTATTAAAGCAAGGTTGGTTAGACGAAGCGCAAGACGCAAAAGACAAAGAAACTATTCGTGAAGAAATTTTAGCGGCTCTTAAACGCGCTGAAAAAGTAGCAAAACCAGCATTAGAAGACCTTATTTCTGATGTTTATGATAAGCCAATCCCATCACTGCAAAAACAATATGAAGAACTAAAAGAGCACATTTTGCAGCATCCTGATGCTTATCCAACAACTGCAGGGAGATTAAAGTAATGGCTAAAATGAACATGCTTCATGCAATTAACTCTGCCCTTGATATCACCATGGCAGAGCATCCAAATGCATGTATTTTCGGTGAAGACGTTGGTTATTTTGGTGGTGTATTCCGTGCTACATCTGGCTTACAAGAAAAATATGGTAAGCATCGTGTGTTCAATACTCCATTAACTGAGCAAGGTATTTTAGGTTTTGCTAATGGTTTAGCGGCGTTTGGTGCACCTGCTTTAGCTGAAATTCAATTTGCTGATTATATTTTCCCTGCATTTGACCAAATCGTGAATGAATCAGCTAAATTCCGTTACCGTAGTGGTAATGAATTTAATGTTGGCAATCTAACAATTCGTACACCATACGGTGGTGGTATTGCAGGTGGTTTATATCACTCACAATCACCAGAAGCTTATTTTGCTCACACACCGGGTTTAAAGTTAGTTGTGCCACGTAACCCATATCAAGCAAAAGGTTTACTTCGTGCATCAATTAAAGATGATAACCCTGTTATTTTCTTTGAGCCGAAACGTTTATACCGTGCATCAACAGGTGAAGTGCCAGAAGAAGATTACAGCATCGAGCTCGGTAAAGCTGAAATCGTTCAAGAAGGCACTGATGTCACTGTACTTGCTTGGGGTGCTCAGATGGAAATCATCGAAGACGCCGCTAAAAAAGCTGCAGAGCAAGGTATTAGCTGTGAAGTGATCGACTTACGTACCATTTTACCATGGGATGTTGAGACCATTGCTAAATCAGTGACTAAAACAGGTCGTTTAGTGGTCAGCCACGAGGCACCCATCACGAATGGTTTTGGTGCAGAGATCGTTGCAACAATTCAACAAGAGTGTTTCTTACACCTTGAATCGCCAATTACTCGCGTGTGTGGTTTAGATACGCCATACCCATTAGCACTTGAAAAAGAATATGTGCCGGATGCACTTAAAGTGCTTGCTGCGATCAAGCAATCAGTAGAGTTTTAGGAGTCAGTATGTCTAAAGATTTTATCTTGCCAGATATCGGCGAAGGCATCGTAGAGTGTGAAATTGTTGAATGGTTAGTTGCAGAAGGCGATTCTGTAAAAGAAGACCAGCCTATTTGTGATGTTATGACCGACAAGGCGCTTGTGCAAATTCCTGCTGTTCATGATGGTGTGATCAGTAAGCTCTATTATGCAAAAGGGGATATTGCGAAAGTACATGCACCATTATTTGCAATGGATGTTGATGGCGAAGCACCAACACAAAGTGAAGAAGTGCAAGCTCCTGCAGCAACTGAAGCATCATCTGAGGCTGGTGAGCACTTAGAAGATTTCATATTACCCGATATCGGTGAAGGTATCGTTGAGTGTGAAATCGTTGAGTGGTTAGTGAGTGAAGGCGATGAAATTGTAGAAGACCAAGCTGTGTGTGATGTAATGACAGACAAAGCATTGGTGCAAATTCCGGCTAAATACACAGGTAAAGTTGAAAAGCTTTATTATCAAAAAGGTGATATCGCTGCAGTTCACAGCCCATTATTCCAAATGAGCATTGCCGGCCAAAGTGCAGAGCCAGATGTAAGTTCTGCGGTAGTTAAAGCACAAACAAATGCAGCAACTAAACCAGCACAGAAACCTGCGGCTTCAGCAAGTGAAACTAAACAACTTAATAAGAAAGCGGTTGCTTCACCTGCTGTACGTCGTAAAGCCCGTGAACTTGATGTTGATTTAACGCAAGTACCAGGCTCTGGTAAAAACGGCCGTATTTATAAACAAGATATCGAAGATTTCTTGAATGAAACACCAAGCCAAGCAGCATCACAACAAGCTTCGCCAAAAGCGGCAGAGCCTGTATCAACGGTGGTGTCTTCTGGTGGCAGTCGCGTAGAGCCTATTAAAGGCATTAAAGCGGCAATGGCTAAGCAAATGGTTGCTTCAGTTTCGACAATTCCTCACTTTACTTTCTGTGATGAAATTGACCTCACTAAACTGATTGCAATGCGCAGTGAGCTTAAAGAGCAGTATAAGCAGCAGGGCGTTAAGCTCACTATGATGCCGTTCTTTATCAAAGCACTGTCGTTAGCGATCAAGCAATTCCCAGTACTAAACTCGCAAGTAAATGATGATTGCAGCGAGCTAACTTACTTTGATGATCATAACATCGGTATGGCGGTTGATTCTAAGATTGGTTTACTTGTACCAAACATTAAATCATGCCAGTCAAAGAGTATCGTAGATGTTGCAAACGAAGTGACCCGCTTAACTGAAGCAGCACGTGATGGTCGTGTTTCACCGGATGATTTGAAAGGCGGCACTATTAGCATTTCTAACATCGGTGCGATTGGCGGCACAATTGCAACCCCGATCATCAATAAACCTGAGGTAGCGATTGTTGCTTTAGGTAAACTGCAGCATTTACCTCGCTTTGATGCACATGGTAATGTGATTTCAGCAGCAATTATGCAAGTAAGCTGGTCTGGTGACCACCGAGTGATTGATGGCGGAACAATTGCCCGCTTCAATAACTTATGGAAGTCTTACTTAGAAGACCCTGCAAAAATGATGATGGCGATGAGCTAAATCAGTAAGCATTAAAAAACCAGCCTCTGCTTAATGCCAGTCAGTTAAG
>NZ_PNDF01000033.1:0-15943 GCF_005887195.1 Pseudoalteromonas sp. S1650
AAAAAATCCGATATTATTTCTAATATCGGATTTTGAAGCTATGAAAAGATCAGTCAAGTGATCATAAAAATATTCTTAACTGATCAGCATTAGCCAAGTGCCGCTTTTTTGTTTTTTAAATGATGCATGAGATCTGAGATAATCGTAGGAATGATTTAACCGTGAACTTTTGGCTATAGCGTGAGTTTTTTCGGCGTTAAAACGCCTCCTACAAGTCTTAACTTGGGTTTAAAGTCTGATGACTTTATAAACCACCGCGCGAAATAAATTTCACGCCTACGTGAGCCTCAAACTCGCTAACTTTACTCTTTCCTCTAGAAATTCGCTAACTTGTTGGGTTTTAATCTGATAGCTGACGGCTGAAAGCTGATAGCTCCTTTCTCTAAAAACTCGCTAACTTTCAGCTTTCATTTACAAACCTTAGTGAGGGGCTCGTTTGTCGTTATACTTGCTATATGCCATTGGCCGTCGATAAAACTTACTTTTGCGACATCGCTTACAGCAAAATCTCCGGGGACATTTAAACGCGTTAAGTTACTCGCTAACGGCTGCTGACAATATGGGCCGGTATCACCATGCATTACAAGCACAGGCTTCTTAGTGTGCTTTGCAAAGTCGCTGATGGCATCTCGGTATAGTTTAAATGCATCACATTTAGAGCGCTGCGATTCACTACAGGCGGGTTTACTGCTTGGGTGGTAAATATCAGCCTGAAAGCCAAACACATAGGCCTTAGCATCTTGTTGAACAAGTGCTTGTTTTAACCAAATTAAGTTGTACTTATCACGTTTGTCAGCGGCATCAAGTGCTGCGTTTTTGTCACTTTTTAAAATTTGCGAGCGGCCATTAAAAGTGCCCGGTATATGCAAAGTACGAAACTCAATACCATCAAACTGCCAACGGGCATTCTCTAGCATTTCAGCTTGTGTGGCATAACCCTGTAGTTGCTGTGCTTTTTGTGTATAAGCCTCGTCGAACATTAAGCCTTTAACAAAGCTTAGCCGCTCAAGCTCATCAAAACGTACCGATAGCTTTTCTCGGTCACAATCGGTCCATTCATTATCACCGGGGGTGTAAATAAAAGGCTGTGGGGTCAATGACGTCAATAACGCTTTATTTGTTTGCAAAAGCTTGTTCGTGCAAGCAAGCGCCCCGGATTTCATATCACCAAGATGTATTAAAAAGCCATGCGGTGTTGCTTCGATTGCCTTGGTAATTTTTCCGCCTTTGGCGAGATTAATTTCATCAATCGGGGTGTATGGCATATCGCCCATAACTAAAAAAGTATTTGTGGTCATTGCAAGTGCTAATGACATTGAACTAACAAACATACAACTTACGCCTTTAAAATACACATACCTTAAGCTCTCACAATGACAACTAAATGAAAACCAACTACGGCAGATTTTTTCTATCAATGTTAAACTGCTGTCAGCAAATTAAGTGAGCCCACGAATGACATTAAGTACAACTTACACATTAGATAAACCGTATTATTACGAATGCTTTGATGAGTCTTTGCCTTATTCATCTCAAGCCAAGCCTAAATACCCGCTGTTGATACTGTTAATAACCTTAGGCTTATTGGCGTTTTATCAATTAGAGAATCATTACCTTGGTAGCTTTATGATTATGCTTGCCGTCGTTGAGTGCTTATCGTTTTATTACAAGCGCCCATGGTGGGTCGCAAGACAAATGATGAGCCGTGCATCAGGCAGCGAAGTGACTATCGTATTTGATGATGAAGGCGTTAAGGCCGAAAACCCGCATAAAAGCTACCAATTAAGCTGGCAACAGATTAGTGAGATTATTGAAACTGAGCGAGGTTATATTTTAAAGGCACAGCGCGGTATGCAGTATATTTCTAAACAAGCGCTAAATGATGAAATGACGGCCGAACTAAATAAAAGAGCCACTCAGTGAGTGGCTCTTAAAATATCTGTCGCTGATTAAACGTTGCCCGGATTTGGGTTAGATTTCTCTGCTTGAATTCGCATGTAGATTTCTTCACGATGTACTGATACATCTTTCGGTGCGTTTACACCAATGCGAACTTGATTTCCTTTAACACCAAGAACAGTAACTGTTACTTCGTCACCGATCATTAGGGTTTCACCTACTCTACGAGTTAGTATTAGCATTCTCTTGCTCCCATGTTCCAAAAAATTAAAAGATTCCGCGTCAAAAACATTCTAATGAAATCTAGACTTAAAAGTAAGTAAAAACTCTAGATCTTATTCATTTTCGGTTAAAAAAACTTTGTGTAGCGCACGTACAGCCAGTTCTAAATACTTTTCGTCAATTAAAACTGATATCTTTATTTCTGATGTCGATACAAGCATCACTTTGATGTTTTCATCGGCAAGGGCATTAAAAAATAAACTTGCCACACCAGAGTGAGATTTCATCCCTACACCTACTGCAGACACCTTGGCAACATTGCTGACCCCTTTAATAGATTCTGCGCTGATACCATCTTGGTTACTGGTCAAAATTTCAAGGGCTTGCTCAAAATCATTCGTGTGCACAGTAAAAGCATAGTCTATTTTTTCAAAGTTATGATTAACTTGATTAATCATATCTATTTCGATGCCAAATTCTGCAAAAAGTTTCAAAATTTTTGCAAGGTTTTCCGTTCCTTGGTGTACGCCATTGACGTAAATCAAGCTTTCGTCACGATTAAAGGCGATACCCGACACAATGTTTGCTTGCACATCCGGCTCCTCAAAACTGATCAAGGTCCCTTGATCCGGGTTAAAACTCGATAACACTCTGAGCGGTATATTGTATTTTCCTGCCGCTTCGACACTACGAATATGCAGTACCTTAGCCCCAAGACTAGCCATTTCGAGCATTTCTTCGAAGGTGACATGGCTCATACGTCGCGCATTAGGCTCAATACGTGGGTCGGTGGTGTATACCCCATCAACATCGGTGTAAATTTGACATTCATCGGCATTGATAGCGCCTGCAATCTCAACCGCAGAGGTATCAGTACCACCGCGACCAAGCGTGGTGATATTGCCTTCAATATCGCGGCCCTGAAAGCCCGCTATTATAGCAATCCGGTTATGTTCAAGTTCATGCTTTAGACGAGTCGCCGCAATCTCTTCAATCCGCGCTTTACCAAACATGTTATCGGTGCGAATGTTGACCTGATCAGCAAGTAAGCTTACCGCTGAGTGACCACGTTTAATAATAGCCATAGCGAGTAAAGAGACCGACACTTGCTCACCGGTGGTTAGCAATACATCAAGCTCACGAGCACTGGGTCTAGAATCGATTTGTTTAGCGAGTTCAATTAGACGGTTAGTTTCTCCCGACATCGCCGAGAGCACCACCACAACTTGATGGCCTTGTTGTTTGGTTTTTACAACAAGGTCGGCGACGGCCTCAATTCGCTCTATTGAGCCAACTGAGGTGCCACCGAATTTTTGGACGATAAGTGCCACTAGTGATTAAGAACGCTCAGTTAACCATGCCGTTACACTTTCTAAGGCTGCAGCTAGGTTCTCTGGCTGAGTACCACCTGCTTGCGCCATATCAGGACGACCACCGCCCTTACCGCCTACTTGTGCAGCCATGTGATTTACAAGTTCACCAGCTTTCACTTTACCTGTTAAGTCTTTAGTTACACCGGCAATTAGGCTTACTTTGTCGCCATTAGCTACACCAAGGGCAATAACACCTGAACCAATCTTCGTTTTCAGGTCATCAACCATGCCGCGTAGTGCTTTAGACTCAGTACCTGCAACATCAGCAACCAGCAGTTTAATACCGTTCACTTCAACAACAGAGTCAAGTAACGATGCACCTGCCGCACTTGCTAGCTTGTCGTTAAGCTGTGCAATTTGCTTCTCAAGGCCTTTTGATTTCTCAAGTAACGCAGTTACTTTTTCAAGTACTGTGCTGCTATCACCTTTAACTAGCGCTGCAACATCATTTAACTGTTGCTCTTGCTCACTTACATAAGCAACTGCTTCAGCACCCGTTACCGCTTCAATACGGCGGATACCGGCAGCGATACCGCTTTCTGATACGATTTTAAATAAACCGATATCACCAGCACGCTTAACGTGAGTACCACCACATAGCTCGATTGAGTAATCACCAATGGTTACTACGCGCACTTCGTCATCGTATTTTTCACCGAATAATGCCATCGCACCTTTTGCTTTTGCATCTTCGATAGCCATTAGCTCAGTTTCAAGCGCAAAGTTACGACGGATTTCATCGTTTACCGCGCGCTCGATTTGACGTAATTCGTCTTTTGTTACCGCTTCAAAGTGTGAGAAGTCAAAACGTAAACGTTCAGGGTCAACTAGTGAACCTTTTTGACTTACGTGCTCACCTAAAATTTGGCGTAATGTTTCATGCAAGATATGCGTTGCAGTGTGGTTTTTCTTGATGCTATCGCGACGTGCTGCATCAATGGTTGCCTCTGCTTTATCGTTTGTACCAATACGACCTTGTACACGACCATGGTGTGCAAATGCATTACCAAGTTTCGTGGTGTTAGTCACTACAAACTCACCACCAGCTACTTTTAACACACCCGTGTCACCAACCTGACCACCTGATTCAGCGTAGAACGGTGTACGGTCTAAGATTGCGATACCTTCTTGACCATCTTCAAGTACAGAAACCGATTGACCTTCAGAGAAAAGTTCAACCACAGTACCTGTGTAATGTTCTGCATCGTAACCTTTAAAGTCTGTGTGTTTTTCAGACTTAAGTTGTTGGTTGTAATCAGCACCAAACTTACCCGCTTGCTGTGCTTGCTTACGCTGAACAGCCATACACTCTTGGAAGCCGTGCTCATCAATCGTCATGAAACGCTCACGCGCCACGTCAGCCGTTAAATCAGCTGGGAAACCGTAAGTGTCGTACAGTTTGAATACCAAGTCACCTGGGATCACATCACCTTCGATGTCAGTTAGGCTTTCTTCTAAAATAGCCAGACCACGCTCAAGTGTTTTACCAAACTGCTCTTCTTCAATACGCAGTACTTTTTCAATAATTTCTTGTTGCTTAGCAAGCTCTGGGTACGCTTGACCCATTTGCTCAATTAGCGCAGCAACTAGCTTGTAGAAGAATGCACCTTTCGCACCTAGCTTGTTACCGTGACGAACAGCACGACGAATGATACGACGTAATACATAACCACGGCCTTCGTTTGACGGCATAACGCCGTCAGATACTAAGAACGCACACGAACGAATGTGGTCAGCCACAACGCGTAACGATTTATCATCTAAATCTTGTGCGTTTGTTACTTTAGCCGCTGCTGCAATAAGCGCTTGGAATAAATCGATTTCGTAGTTTGAGTGCACGCCTTGTAAAATTGCAGAGATACGCTCAAGACCCATACCTGTATCAACAGACTGCTTAGGAAGCGGCTCCATTGTACCGTCGGCATGGCGGTTATACTGCATAAATACTAGGTTCCAGATCTCGATGAAACGGTCACCGTCTTCTTCAGGTGAACCTGGAGGACCACCCCAAATTTCTTCACCGTGATCGTAAAAGATTTCAGAACATGGACCACAAGGACCTGTATCACCCATTGACCAGAAGTTATCGCTAGTTGCAATGCGAATAATACGGTCTTCACTTAGACCCACTTCTTTATGCCAAATGTTGAAGGCTTCTTCATCATCGTGATAAATAGTAACAAGGAGCTTTTCTTGCGGTAGTTTTACAACGTCAGTTAAAAACTCCCAAGCAAATTTGATTGCGTCTTGCTTGAAGTAATCGCCAAAGCTGAAGTTACCTAGCATTTCAAAGAATGTATGGTGGCGTGCAGTGTAGCCTACGTTTTCAAGGTCGTTATGTTTACCACCTGCGCGTACACAACGTTGTGAGCTGGTTGCACGTGAATAAGGGCGGCTTTCCGCACCTAAAAATACATCTTTAAATTGCACCATACCGGCGTTATTGAATAATAACGTGGCATCGTTACCCGGGATCAGCGAGCTTGAAGGAACAATTTGGTGTTGTTTAGAGGCAAAAAAGTCTAAGAACTGTTGCCTGATCTGTGCGGTAGTCATATGCTGCATGTGAAAATCTCACCCGTTTATTGCTGTGCTTGCATTGCAAAATCAATTTGTTCGTAATTAAAGCCTCGATACATCAAGTAGCGTACACGTTTCGCTCTTTCTTTCTGGTCGAGTTCTTTACCTGAATTTGAAAACTTCTTTAAATATGCGTCCTTTGCGAGTTCAAACCAATCGATTTCGAACTCCTCGAGCGTCTTGTCTAGTAGTGCTCGATCTATCCCTTTTGCCATTGCTTCGCTCTGAATGCGTTTTACACCATGATACTTAGCTAAATGGCGGCGTACAAACCCTTCGCAATAGCGCTGTTCGTTAATAAAGTTGTGTGATTCACACCAATCTAACAAGCGCTCTGTAAACTCAGGTGTCGCCTCTTTTTGCTGTAACTTTCGCGTTAAATCCCGACGCGAATAATCTTGTCGGGACAATAACCAAAGTACGTAATTCTTTAACTTTTGTTCTTTATCATCCATTACGCGTCAAAGCGTCCTGATTGTGACTGTGCTTCAGGTGCTTTTGTTTGGTCATCACCTCTTGGCACAACTGGCATAAAAATGGCCTGAAAAGACACGAAGAAGCTAATGTAACAAATTGGCATTAAAACCAATAGTGGAATAAACGATAAAGGAATACAGATCACCATTAAAACAGCGCAAATTAGGCCATAAACACCAAGTGGCGCCATATTATGGTAAAACACCATGAATGAGGTTTTTAAAACCTGAAACATATTGCTTTGCTTTTGAAAATAAACCAAAGGCACTGCATAGGCAAAAGCAGTTAAATACACACAGATCGCCAATAGAAATACCGCAACTTGCCCCATTGAAATGGTTGCTAATAAATCGGCAATATGTGTTTGGTTTTGTGGGTCGAAAGTTTGACTCGAAATAACTGCGTAGGCATCTGCAAAAATGAAATTAGACAGTAAGGCTAATAAAATACCTGCCGCCATCTGATACACGGCAATGCGCACTAAACCTATACGGTTTCCTTTATTACTAAATGGCTTAAAAATATCAGCTTGGCTGATAGTCCCGCCTTGCTGCTTTGTTAGCACAGCTTGATAAAAACCTGCCATCAAAAATGGCGTCACAAATGCACCAACAACTTGCAGTAAAGGTAGCAGCAATGCCAAAAAGCTAATTATCACGATTAGCAGATGCATTAAAATAAAAGTCAAAGGTTGCAGCTTAAAGATTTCCCACCCAGCTTTAAACCATTTAACGCCCGCATCAGCTTTAAAAATACGTACTTCGATCGACATAGTTTCTCATTCAATAACGACAAAACGCACCGAGTATAACTGGGTGCGCCGCTTGTTTATAGTCACCTGTTGTGAAATTTACTCAGGCTTTTTAATTTTTTTAATATCAAGCATGTGCGAGCCATGTTTGATTTTCGTTTCAAGGTAAGCTCGGTTACCTACCACACCCGCTTTAATGTGCGCATGAGTGCCAACCACTGAATCAACTTCAATACCCGCATCACGCAGTGCTTTGAGCTTATTTGGGTTGTTAGTCATTAACTTAACATGCTTTTGATTGAGTGCTTCAAGCATTAATACAGCGTCTGAAAAATCACGTAAATCATCAGCAAAACCCAAATGGTTATTTGCTTCGTACGTATTCATACCTTGCGACTGTAATACGTAAGCATCAATCTTATTGTATAAGCCAATACCACGGCCTTCTTGGCGTAAATACAGTAAAATACCACCTTGCTGGTGCATCATCTCGATACACTCATTTAATTGCTCACCACAATCACAACGTGAAGAGTGAAATACATCGCCCGTTAAACACTCTGAATGCATTCGAATTAAAGGAACATCTTGCTCTGTGTCTGCTTGATTAAACACTAAAGCGACATGTTCTTGGCCATCATTTAAGCCACTAAAAGATACGATTTCTGCAGGGATATCACTGTTTTTGCCAACATTCAGCTGGACTCTTGCTCTTACTTGCGCCACGACAAATCCAAATTAAAAAATAAATGCGATACTGCAAATGTGATTACAACAGCTTGAGGTTGTAAGGATGCAACATACGACGAGTGATAACTAATATTGAGGCAGTTACCAGCAATTCAAGTATTATACACTCAAACCACCCCAAGATACGAGCTTTGCGCCTCGCTTTAGTGGCGCTCATCAAACACTTGAAAACTCGCCGTCATACAGCTACCTAATTGAATTGTAATGCGTTTTAAAAAATCACATTCAAAATATTCGAAAAAATAGATTAGTTTAATCTCGATAAACAGTCAGACCTTGTTCAAATTGTTAATAAAAACATACTATGTATCTTAATATTCAACAGTGACACAGCGAGTGTAACTTGCTACCTTGCACCTAATGATGATAATGATTATCATCAACTAGTATTAATTCCCTTCTCTATCTCAGGGCAAAATAATAAGGAATATTATGAAAAAGAGCTCGCTTGCCTTATGCATGGCACTTTTATTTAGCCAGCAAAGCATGGCTAATGAAACGACCACACAAGAGTTTAACGACACCTACCGCGCTTACGTCGCCGCTGTAAAAAATCAGCAAGACAGTAGTGAGCTTGCAAAAAAAGCGTTTGAACTAGGCAAAAAAGTTTATGGCGAAAGCGCCGACAACACTGCGAACCTTGCTATTAACTATGCAAACAGCCTAGATAAAAGCGAGCAAGAGCAACGCTTTGAGTTATATCGTACAGCCTACGAAATACTAGAACAAAATCACGGTAAACTCAGTGCACAAGTGTATGACTCATTAATCGGCATGGCAGAATCAACACCTTCAGCTAAGCGTGCAGATACGTATTTAGATGATGTCATTGCCATTGCTGAAAAACAAAACTCCGCCAAGCTTGTTGCAGATGCAAAAATGACCGCCGCTCGTATCCTTGCATATAAAGGCACTGGTGAGCGCTATTACACAGCAAAGAAATATCTTGAAGAAGCCGATGATTACTATCAAGAGAATTTACCCAATAACGCTGTCGATCGTATTAGCGCTGACTTTTTAGTTGCCGCATTTGCAGAAAATCAACGTAAATACAGCACCGCCATTGAGCGTTTAAATCACGTGGTAAGCGTATTTGATCAAGAGCTAGACTTTGATCATCAAACCGAATTAAACGCCCATTCAAAGCTAGTTCACCTATACGAAAAAACAGGTAAAAGCGACGAAGCAACTAAACATTGCTTAGCGATTGCGAAAATGGTGCCGTGGAAAGAAAGCCAAGAACAAGAGCCGTTATACCGCGTACATCCTAAATATCCAAAATCAAAAGTTCAACGTATGGAAGATGGCAGTGTCGTAATGGAGTTTGAAGTAACCCCGTCAGGCTTTGTAGACAACATAACTGTGGTTGGCTCTGAGGGTGGCTCTGCATTTGAAAGAGAAGCTGTTAAAGCAGTAAAACAATGGCGTTATGCCCCTAAGTTTGAAAATGGTCAAGCTATTGCTGCGACTTCTCGGGTGCAATTAGATTTTAAAATCAACAACTAAATAACAGGGTCGCAGTGCGACCCTATCATATCTTGTTAAGTAGTTTATCTGCTGCGTTCTCAATTAAATCGAGTACTTTTTCGAAGCCTTGATCGCCACCATAGTAGGGATCAGGGATCTCGCTTTCCCCTGCGTCACCATGACTTAAAAATAGCGACAGCTTATATTGTAAGTGCTCTGGACACTGGGCTTTTAAATCAGCAAGATTTTGCTTGTCGGCTGCGAGGATTAAATCAAACTCATAAAAATCAGCTTGAGTCACAGGTCGCGAATAAATTCCTTTAAAACTATAGCCGCGCTTTTCGGCTGCTGCTTTTGAGCGAGGATCTGGTGGATTACCTTGGTGATAACCAATGGTGCCAGCAGAATCAACTTTGACATTAATACCTAATGACTTTGCTCGACTACGAAGCACCGCCTCAGCTGTGGGTGAGCGACAAATATTGCCCAAGCAAACAATCAAAATCTTCTTCATTAAAATGAACCACCTTTATTATTTGCTTCAAAAAATTGCTTAAAACTCATAACTCAAGTTGATACCACCATCAACACGTTTATTATCATCGCTTGAGGCTTCACCGTACCCTAATTCAAACCTCAATCGCCAACCGTCTTGGTTTAAGCCACTGAAATTATAGCTGTAACTAAGCCCAATACCATTAGTGGTTTCTTCATCAAACGCTTCAGCGAGAGCACAACCAATTGCGTTGGCAAATGCTGCTGTAAGTTCATCGCTATTTTGAGATTCATCGCACTGAGTATCTACTTCTCTGTTTCCTAATGCGCCAACCAGCAAGCCGATTGCATGTTTATTATTATCACTTATAGCTTGCTCAAAACCCACAGAAAAACCATCATCAAGGCCTATCTTATAATTGCCATACCAACGCTGGCTTAAGTCAGTACTTGCAACAGATACTTCAGGTATTACAAAGTACGGATAGCCACCACCAATCGAAAAACTAATATCATTAGCGCTAGCAAAAGTGGGGCCTAGTAGCAGCAACGAGACAACTGTATGTGTTATTTTTTTCATTGTTCACAATCTTTAAAATTTTGACGCAACAAAAAATAAAGCAAAATAGGTACAAAGACAACTTTTTAGTATTGATTTAGTATCTTTTCGTCATACTTATCAACATCTAAAGTTAAATTGTACTGCTGCGCAACACTATCAAGCTCAGCCTGCTTAATTGCCAACTCATCCATGGTAATAGTGTTGTCATCAAGCTGCCATAACAAACGTGACCCCGCATAACTGTATTGAATTGCTAATAAAGCATCGGCATTGCCCTCACGCCCTGCTGCTTTTAACTTTGGCATTTTACGGGTGATTTTATTCAGCGCTTTTTTAAGCTCCCACACATAGACAATTTCAGTCATGTAATCATGATTGCGGTACTTATTAAGCACAAAGCCCACCAGCAAACTACACACAACAACACCTAATAGGTTCCAATGAAAATGGCTACCGCTTGGAGCAGGAAATAACGCAATTAATGTTTGTGAAATGGCTAAACTGCCAACGGCTAAAGCAATTACACAAGCAATAATTACTTGGTTTAAATGTTTACGGTAACGGGCTTTATCTATTTGAATAAGTTTCATAACAACCTAAAAAACTTGTGAAAAATAAAAAGTGAAAAAATTTCACCCCTTTTTTATTTGCCAGCCGTTTTAGCTATGAAAGCAATTATCCAAAGAGGAACGGCTATGCATACTTTACCACTAAACTCAGCAAGCTTGAATAACAGCAATGCTGCTTTAAAGACAACCGCAGCAATTATTGGTGGTGGTGTCATGACCTTTGCAGCATTTGCATTTATGCAGTACTTAATTTCTGCTGAGCAAAGAGCCGATGTAAAAACAGGCCCAGACATCACGGTTGAAATTTATGAAGTACCAGAAGACTCAAAAGTACAAGTTAAGCAAACACTGCCGCCACCGCCAGTAGCAAAAATGCCACCAAAAGTGCCACCACGGCCAACCATTGATACGACCGAAACAGTTGTGGTAGCTGATTTAACACCAACAATGACATTCGATAACATTGGCGACACACTGAGCAAAACTATTAATCAACCAACAGGAGATGCAACGCCAATTGTGCGTATTAACCCTAAGTACCCTCCGGTAGCAGCTCGCGATGGCATTGAAGGTTGGGTGCAAATTAGCTTTAGTATTTCACCGACTGGTGAAGTGATTGATCCTGTTATTATTGATGCTGAGCCAAAACGGGTATTTGACCGTGAAGCAATTCGCGCGATTAAACGTTGGAAATATCGCCCTAAAGTTGTTGAAGGTGTGGCACAATTGCAAACAAACCAAAGCGTTCAACTTGATTTTAAAATAGATGGATAACTGCCTATGCTAATGAGCATCAAGACATGGTTATTTGACAAGCCAAACACAGATTGTTTGGCGCAGTATGCCAAAACGGGCGACAACCGTTACCTTAACCAACTCGTTGCTCAATACGGGAACGATCTTTATCACTATCTAGTTACACAAAGTGATAAAGATCTTGCCCTTGATATATGCCAGCAAACCTGGTTAAAAGTTATTGATAAACGCAACTTTTACAATGATCAGAACAACGCAAAAGCGTGGCTTTTTCGATTAGCTCGTAATTTATTAATTGATGAATTTCGTAAGCAGCAAAAGTTCGTTGAATTAGAAGATAACCAACTATTTGCTGAATCTCAGGATGCAAGTTATCACTACGACTATGAAGCCTTTGATAAAGCACTTATGGCGCTTAGCTTTGTACAACGTGAAGCGCTGACCTTACAACAAGAAGGCTTTAGTCTCGAAGACATTGTTGCAATCACACAAAGTAACCCAGAGACTATTAAAACTCGGCTGCGATATGCCCGTCAAAACCTGAAACAACAACTAGGAGGCCATCATGAAGCGTAACGACGAGCAATTCGATGCTGATTTAAAAGCACATTTTCAAAAACGTAAGGCAGAGCACAGCTTAAGCAGCGACGAGCTTTCACATATGCAAAAGCCACAGTCGGCAACGCCAAGACCACAGCGCTTTTTAGGCCTGCAAATGACCGGTGTTTTTGCTGCTTTAGCGATTCTTGGCTTTGTCATGCTGCAATACAACAACCGTGAATTAACCGATGTTTACGCCGTGGATTTATCAGATTATCAATGGCTTGAAGTACACGAACTCGACGCCAAAGGCAGCTATGTGAGTAATCTTAAACAACAAAAACAAAGCCTAGATGCGAACTACCAACAAGCATTAGCCAATCACCAAGCCCGCACCAGCTTCACCGGCCGTCTAGTCAGTGTTGATAACGACTGGTATATCGCCGACTGCGAGCAAAATGTCATAGTACAAATTAAACAATCACTCCTTGAAGAACTACAAAAACACGGCACCCTAGATACTCATATTCACCAAGGTGACCTACTCGCCCTAGACCAAAACAAACAAGGCCAAATCATCGCACTCAAACAGCTAACTCACGAGGCGAAAAAGTGTACGAGTTAGCGAGCTCGTAGGTTGGGTAGAGCGTAGCGAAACCCAACACACTCAGAGCTGTCAGCTTTAGAAAAGTTAGCGGGCTACAAGAGTAAAGTTACAAGTTTTTAAGTAGCAGCGGGTTTCAATTTGAAACATTATATCGTGTATTACTAATACGTAATATGCGATATAAATCTGCTACATTATTTTTTGTATTGAGATTTAAACCTATAGTTTAAGCTAATAATTAACTCTCTCCCATATGCTCTAGAGGCGAGGACAATTCAATAAAACCTCCGTAATGCTCTGGAGTTATTTCACTAAATCCATCCCTCAAGTACATATATTTAATCAACAATTTAGTCGTTACTTCTTGCTTATCTTTAGAGGGTATATGTCTTCGTAATGAGTTAGCCGTCTTATACAAGGGAGAGGTTATATCTTCTCTGGAATTTGAAACGAAGTTTAATAGTATTAAGTCTCCCCCCTTGCTGAAAATTTCAGAGAAAATAGTATCCATAAACTGAGAAAGGCTAATTAAGTAAATGCTCTCACCGTAGCCTGGATGTCGCAAATTCAAATCATTAAATTCAATATTAGTCTTGAAATTATATGTAAGATCCCTTTCAAGGTAGGCTTTACTCATTTTTCTTTTGATGAATTCTACTAAGCCTATACTCCTAAATTCACCTTGGTTATTTTGTTCCTTTTTATCGAAAGTCCCATTAATAACATCTGCATAAAGAGTATAATCTTTTTCTAATAGGCAAAATAGGATAGCCAAAACTAAAATATCAACTTTATTCCCACGATTTAAATTACTAATGATCGCTGCAATCCGCTCTGTAATTTGAATTGCTGTTCTTGCTGAAATTTGAAAAGCATCTAAGACAATTGAAATATTTTTTAATGCGATTTCAGAAGTGTCAGTAACAGGCAAGACTCTAACTTCTCTACTTTTCAAATAAGAGGGATCGTATTTTGTTACATCGGTATGAACTGTTAAAAAGTCATTCAGTGCAGGTCTTTTAAGGCTATACCTACTATTAAAAAACCTACCCAAGTACATTTGAGCGCTAAAACCTTGACCATATATTGCTTTTATAGTGTGTTGTAATTGCTCTGTATCTGTTGCAACCACGAATACAATACCTTTGACATCGAAGATATGTTTTATTGTTTCCAACATCTCAACTGCATAACTAGGTCTACAACGGTCAAGCTCATCTATAAAAATGAAAATTGGTAGCTTTATGCCGTTCTGTTCTTCAAATTTATTAACCCATATAGATAACTTGCTTTTAATTACTTCAATGCTTTTGCTTTTGGCTTCATGCTCTTTAATCAAATTTTCAGCTAGAGCTTTAGCGGCAGGAGAAAAATCAGTTGTTGATTGTTTTGCATCTGGGTCTCCACCTTTCTCATCACTTAAATCATCGTCAGCTAACAAATTACATATCTCGTCAAAGTCTGTATTTAAAACTTTTTTTACTACCCCTTGAGCTATTGCAGGTGCAACAGCCTTAAACATAGAGACAGCACTTTTGGGAACTTTAATTTCAAACTCTGCTTGAGTGCCTAATTGAGAGATAATTGATGATATAACAGTCAAAAATGGATCATCAGAATAATCTTGCTTCCAAGCATCAACATATACGACTGGGTAATCACTTTTTAAATCTTGCGACCAACGCTTTAAAAAATAACTCTTTCCAGCTCCCCACTCAGCATTTAAATTAAGCACATAATTTCTTTTACAAGAATCGAAGCTTCTGCTCTCATCAAACCCTTCACTTGCTAGTAGATTTGTAAGAAAAGATGCATATTTTGCTCTATCTAGTTTGTCTGGTGGGAAAAGTTCACCTTCAGTTTTAGGGTTAGTGGGCCTACTCCAATCAAATTGTTTTATCTTATCCATTTAAATACCTAACAATAAACTTAAGAATTAATATTTAGTAATTATCATTGTTAGTTTAAATTTAAACTAACTCACTCCCCTACCTTCGGCAACATGCTTTTACTAATCACTTCAAATGTATCTAAGTCTACCAGCATAGAGTAAACTTCATCGTTGTTGATAAATACAACGAATAAATTGCCCTCAGCGTTGAGGTTAGACTCTACAATGCGGTTGTAACCTGAAATAACTTCGCTGTAGTTTGAGCCATCAATCTTGCTTAGCGCGAAGGTGCGCTTATCTTTGCCATCGAGCAGTTTGTCGTTGTTGGTATCGTTTTTGATAACTTCGTAAGAAACGGCCTTAGGAGCATTGGCTTTTTGCTCATTGTAAACTCGAGTATCAAACTCTTCGTAATGGCTTAAAGCACCAAACTCTATGATCAACTGATCCGTTGTTTTAAATAGCCACTTGGCGTGATTGGTTTTGTCATTAAGAAACAAAATGTTCTTTGAGCGCGTAGGTCTGTATTTATAACCACCGCTAAAATTATTGTAAACTGTTACATCAGCTTTCACCTCGATATCCAGTTTTTCTGATTCCAACGGGATAAAGTAAAAATCACTCCCCTCGACCTTACGGGGGTAACCCAGTTTCCACTTTTCTTGCTGCTTTTCATCTTCAGCTAAGTTTAGTGTTTGTTGCTGAACATGGTTATCGGACTTTAGTAAGTAAGCAACAAAGTTATACCCTATTGCTGCTGCTCCAATGATTAAGCCCATAAGTAAAATTAGGCCGTTAACATTCCACACCCATTTAAAAAACTTTTCTGACTTCATACGACTTGTGAAATCCTTTTAAGAATAAGAACTTGCTAAGCTAGCAGATTTAAAACAAGTTAGCGAGTTACAAGGGAAAGAGTTAAGGAGTACCGTAGGCGTGAAATTTATTTCGCGCGATGGTTCAACGAGCCACCAGCTTTCAAACTGACGGCTGACGGCTGACGG
>NZ_PNDF01000034.1:0-104098 GCF_005887195.1 Pseudoalteromonas sp. S1650
AAAACTTCAAAGGTCGATTACAATACCGCCATCTAAAAGGCAGCTGCCTTTATCTGCAAGCAAATAGAGTGGATTTTCTTCTTCATGGCAATCAAACTTGCAATTAATGGTTTTGGTCGAATCGGGCGCAACATCGTCCGTGCTCTGTATGAGTCTGGGCTTGAAGATCAAATCAAAATTGTCGCTATTAACGAATTAGCCGACCCTAAGGGCATTGCCCATCTCCTTAAATACGATACATCTCATGGCCGCTTTTCATTTCCAGTTAATCTTGGCGAAGATACTTTAACGGTTGCTAACGACTCTATAGCCTTATTTGCAGAAGAAAACCCTGCAGAACTGCTATGGCAAACGCTTGATGTTGATGTGGTTCTTGAATGTACTGGGGTGTATCACTCTCGTGAACATGCAGAACTACACTTAGCTGCTGGTGCAAAAAAAGTATTGTTTTCGCAGCCTGCAGATGCTGATGTCGATGCCACAATTGTGTATGGTATTAACGATGATGAGCTAAAAGCTGAACATACGATTGTTTCAAACGGTTCATGTACCACAAACTGTATTGTGCCAGTGATTAAAGTGCTGGATGACGCATTTTCGATTGAATCTGGGGCTATTACAACGATTCATGCCTCGATGCATGATCAGCAAGTGATTGATGCGTATCATCATGATTTACGCCGCACTCGTGCTGCAAGCCAATCTATTATTCCGGTAGATACAAAGCTTGCTCGTGGTATTGAGCGTATTTTGCCTAAGTTTCATAGTCGCTTTGAAGCCATTGCTGTTAGGGTACCCACTATCAACGTGACGGCGATGGATTTAAGTGTAACAGTGAATACCGATGTGAATTTAGCGACTGTTAATCAAGCACTTAAGTTAGCTGCAAAAGACCGCCTTGACGGTATTTTAAGTTACACTGAAGAGCCATTGGTATCGGTAGATTTTAATCATGACCCACATTCTTGTATCATAGATGGCACTCAGACACGTGTTAGTCATAAACGACTGATAAAGTTGTTAGTGTGGTGCGATAATGAGTGGGGCTTTGCGAATCGTATGCTCGACACTGCGCGTGCGATGATGGCTGTAAGCCAATAATTTATAAATATAATATTAGTATCGTTAACTAAGGAGAAGTCCATGTCGGTCATTAAAATGGCAGATTTAGATTTAAACGGCAAACGCGTGTTAATTCGTGAAGATTTAAATGTGCCTGTAAAAGAAGGTAAAGTGACCTCTGATGCGCGTATTCGTGCAGCATTACCAACTATCAAATTAGCGTTAGAAAAAGGCGCTAAAGTAATGGTGATGTCACACCTTGGCCGCCCTACGGAAGGGGAATATGATGAAGCGTTTTCACTTGCCCCTGTGGTTAATTATTTAAATGATGCCCTTGAGCAAACAGTTCGTCTAGAAAAAGACTACCTAGAAGGCGTAGACGTTGCTGATAACGAAGTGGTTGTTTTCGAAAACGTGCGTTTTAACGCTGGCGAAAAGAAAAACGACGAAGCATTGTCTAAAAAACTAGCTGCATTATGTGATGTTTACGTAATGGACGCATTTGGTACGGCTCACCGTGCACAAGCATCGACTCACGGTGTGGGTTTATTTGCTGATGTTGCATGTGCAGGTCCACTACTTGCGGCAGAGTTAGACGCACTAGGTAAAGCGCTTGATAACCCAGCTCGTCCTTTAGTTGCTATCGTTGGTGGCTCTAAAGTATCGACTAAGTTAACTGTACTTGATTCACTTTCTAAAGTGGTTGACCAACTTGTAACAGGTGGTGGTATCGCTAATACCTTCATCGCAGCAGCAGGTCACTCAGTAGGTAAGTCTTTATTTGAAGCTGATTTAATTGATGAAGCAAATAAATTAAGTGCGGCAGCAAAAGCTAATAACGGTGAAATCCCGGTACCAACTGATGTTGTTGTAGGTAATGAGTTCTCAGAATCTGCAGTGGCAACACTAAAAGATGTGAATGAAGTAACAGACGAAGACATGATCTTCGATATTGGTCCTGATACAGCAAACCAATTAGCAAAAATCATTGCTAATGCAGGCACCGTTGTATGGAATGGTCCAGTAGGTGTATTTGAATTTGACCAATTTGGCAACGGCACACGTGCTATTGCTGATGCGATTGCTAACTCAAGTGCATTCTCGATTGCTGGTGGCGGTGATACGCTTGCAGCGATTGATAAATACGGCATTGCCGATAAAGTTTCTTACATTTCAACCGGTGGTGGTGCTTTCCTTGAATTTTTAGAAGGGAAAAAATTACCAGCAGTTGCTATGCTTGAAGAACGTGCTAAGTAATTAGTGCGTATGCCAGCGTAGTTATTAGGTAATTACGCTGGTTTAGCTGTTAATAAAATACCTCTCACCCTCGTTTTATTTACAGCTGTTACGGTAGGCGCGAGCTTTTCGTGATGCAGTGATGCATCAAAAAATAACTTATCCGTTCAAACTAGATAGTAGGAAACTACTGTCGATACAATTTGGAGAATACCAAATGGCTTTAATCAGTATGCGACAACTTCTTGATCATGCAGCTGAAAATGGTTACGGCGTACCTGCTTTTAACGTTAATAACCAAGAGCAAATGCGCGCAATTATGGAAGCGGCTGACAAAACAAACAGCCCGGTAATTGTACAAGGTTCAGCAGGCGCACGTGCCTATGCTGGTGCCCCTTTTATTCGTCATATGATTTTAGCTGCCGTTGAAGAATGGCCACATATTCCAGTCGTAATGCACCAAGATCACGGTACTTCACCAGGTGTATGTCAGCGTTCAATCCAGTTAGGCTTTTCATCAGTTATGATGGATGGCTCATTAATGTCTGATGGTAAAACTCCTTCAAGTTATGAATACAATGTTGATGTTACTCGTCAAACCGTTGAAATGGCACATGCTTGTGGTGTGTCTGTAGAAGGCGAGTTAGGTGTTTTAGGTTCACTTGAAACAGGTGAAGCAGGTGAAGAGGACGGCGTGGGTGCAGAAGGTAAATTATCTACTGATCAAATGCTAACAGATCCTGAAGAAGCCGCTGATTTCGTTCGTAAAACTCAAGTTGATGCACTTGCTATTGCTTGTGGTACATCACATGGTGCGTACAAATTCACGCGTCCACCAACAGACGATATCTTAGCGATTGATCGCATCAAAGAGATCCACGCGCGTATTCCTAACACGCACTTGGTGATGCATGGTTCGTCTTCAGTGCCACAAGAGTGGTTAGAAGTGATCAACCAATACGGTGGTGAAATCCCTGAAACCTATGGTGTGCCAGTAGAGCAAATCATCGAAGGTATTAAATACGGTGTTCGTAAAGTAAATATCGATACCGATCTTCGTTTAGCATCTACAGGTGCAATTCGTCGCCACTTAGCTTTAAACCCAGCTAACTTCGATCCACGTAAATACTTAGCTGAAGCAACGAAAGCAATGACTGAGATCTGTGTTGCTCGCTACGAAGCCTTTGGTACGGCAGGTCAAGCTGGTAAGATCAAGCCTATCTCTTTAGATGATATGCACCTTAAATACTTATCAGGTGAACTTGATCCACAAATCAAGTAATTGATAATAAGTTGAAAAAGCCGGCTTGCATGCCGGTTTTTTATTGCCTTGATCAAGACGGATCAGCGATTTACTTACTCGTGCTTTTCAGGATCACTGTTTTACTAACCTTCGCTTCCACGGATCATTATTTTACTAGTTGTATACTGATCATATGCTTTTCTTTGCTCAGCTTTTAAACGAAATGCTGAGTGTCTTAACATTAAATCAACAAGTTATCTTACTATCTAAGTAAAAAACTGATCTGTGGGTGATCAACTTGGTAAAAACCTGATCTTGATCTGATAGGGTTAGTAGATCAGTGATCCGTGATTTTTGTGTGAAATATAGCCACCTTGCCTTGACCAAAAGCCCTTTATGTTCGATTTTTAAGTTACTGCTTAAATTAAGGATCGCTACCATGAACAAACCTGCCATGATGTTGTCGAGCTTTGCAATGTGCTTTATTTCTTTTCATAGTGTTGCCGAAGCTGTAGATGTGTATGGTCGGGCCCATTTAGGGGTTGCTAATAGCGACACTGGCGATGGCAGCGAAACGTCTATTGAGAGCTACAGTTCACGTATGGGTATCAAAGGCAGTGGTGAAATAAGTGATGGATTAAAAGCTGTATATAAGTTTGAATTTGCAGTAAATGCGGCTGATCAAGATAGCGATGGTAAAACAGAAGAGAATATTACCGCTCGCAACCAATATGTTGGTCTTCAAGGCAGTTATGGGCAGGTAGTGCTTGGTCGACATGATACAGCGTTAAAAGTATCGCAGGGTAAAATTGATTTAATGAACGACTTTAATGGTGATGTTAAAGCCTTATTTAATGGCGAAAATCGCCTTGGCGATGTGGTTCATTATAGCTCGCCAATTGTCGGCAATATGCAATTTGTGGTCACCTATATTGCTGAAGATAATTCTAAACAAGACGAAGAAACCGGTATCTCTGCGGCCTTTATGTATGGTGATAGTAAATTTAAAAAAGCGCCTTACTTTGTCAGTGTTGCCCACGACAGTAAAGTAGCCGGTTATGATACAACACGGTTTACGGCGCAAGGTAAATTAGGCGATTTAACCTTAGGTGGTATGTATCAACAAAGCGAAAAAGTAGCTGGTTCTGATAAAGAAGATGGCTTTTTGGTAAGTGCATCCTACAAAATAGATAAATATAAGTTATTGGCGCAATACCAAGATACTGATGGTAACTTCGGTAAGTTAAAAGATTCGGGGAGTGGTACCTCTGTTGGCGTTGAACGAAGCCTGTCAAAACAAGCACGTATGTACATGTGGTATACGCGGTTTTCACTAGATAATAATGCTGATGAAGATCACTTGGCAGTCACTTTAAGGTATGACTTTTAATCCGAAATTTACTATTAAAGCGTAAAAAATGGCTATTTTTGCATTGATTTTTTTGCGCTTTTTGAATTACTCGTTAGACTTTCATAAAAATGTCATACTTAGTCATAATAATGAAACCAGTTCGCTAACGAAAGAGATAAATTGGAATGTCACGTAAAGTACTAGTCGTCGATGACGAAGCGCCTATCAGAGAGATGCTGGTTTTTGTTCTAGAGCAAAATGGTTTTCAAGCAATTGAAGCAGAAGATTATGACTCTGCAATTGAAGCTATGGTAGAACCATACCCAGATATGGTTTTATTAGATTGGATGTTACCAGGTGGTAGCGGTATTCAAATTGCGAAAAAATTTAAGCAAAACGAATACACTCGTCAAATTCCTATCATCATGCTAACAGCTCGCGGTGAAGAAGAAGACAAAGTACGCGGTCTTGAAGTAGGTGCTGATGATTACGTAACAAAACCATTTTCTCCTAAAGAATTAATGGCGCGCATTAAAGCGGTTATTCGCCGTGTTTCACCAACCTCATTAGAAGAAGCCATTGAAGTTCATGGTTTACGCCTTGATCCAATCTCACACCGTGTAACATCAGAAGGGAGTGAATTAGATATGGGTCCAACTGAATTTAGATTACTCCATTTCTTCATGACGCATCCAGAACGTGTTTACAGCCGTGAACAATTACTTGATCATGTATGGGGAACAAATGTATATGTAGAAGACCGTACAGTTGATGTACATATTCGTCGTCTACGTAAAGCGATTGCACCATTAGGGCATGACCGTTTAGTACAAACCGTTCGTGGTGCAGGCTATCGTTTTTCAAGTAAATTATAAGTGTCATAGCAATGACCTTAACAAGCTAATTTACATACTTAAGGTAAAGTGAGTGTATGTATCGAGTAGTGAATAAACAGGCGTTAGCAAAACGCCTGTTTATGTATTTCTTACCTTTGTTATTAGTTGGCGTACTTGTAGGTGCGCCTTTTTTGCTTTTATTTTTAGGCTCTTTTGCACTGCTAATTTGGCATTATCATCAATTATATCGCCTCAGCGATTGGCTTCTTAATCAACGTAGTTTCAACCCACCCGAAGGGGAGGGAGCGTGGGAGCAAGTCTTTGAAGGGATCTATCACTTACAACATCGAAACCGTAAAAAACGTAATGAACTGGCAGACTTAATACGCCGCTTTCGTGATGGCGCCGAGGCTGTGCCTGATGCGGTAGTGGTTTTACAAAAAGATCTCAGCATCATTTGGTGTAACCAATTGGCTTTAAAGGTTTTAGGGTTACAGTGGCCTACCGATCATGGGCAACGCTTAGATAATCTTATTCGCGATCCTAAGTTTGCAAAGTACATGAATAAAGCCTGTTTCGATGAACCGCTCGAGCTTGATGGTGGCCACAGCTACGATCAAACCTTAGAGTTTCGTGTTATGCCCTATGCAAGTTCACAGTTGATGATGGTGGTGCGTGATGTTACTCGCTTAAAGCAACTTGAGCAGATGCGTAAAGATTTTGTGGCCAATGTTTCTCATGAGCTGAGAACACCACTTACAGTGGTAACCGGTTATTTAGAAATGCTTGATTCAGATAGCTTACCACCTCCTGCAATGTGGCAAAAAGCGCAAACTACCATGCTTGAACAATGTAAGCGCATGGACAGTCTGGTTAATCAATTATTGTCGTTGTCGCGTATTGAAGGGGCACGTCGTCAAGATAACGATAAGCCGGTTAATGTGCCGCAGTTACTTACCTATATTCAAACCGAAGCACAGTCATTAAACCAAGACAAAGGCCATGAGCTTATCTTTAATGTTGATGCGAGCTTAGACATTAAAGGGGCCGAAGATGAATTACGAAGTGCCTTTTCTAACCTTGTGTTTAACGCCATTCATTACACCAAGCCCGGTGGCAAGATTGTGGTTGATTGGCAGCTTAAAAATAACCAAGCCGCGTTTAGTGTGACCGATAATGGTGATGGTATTGCTGCTGAACATATTAACCGTTTAACGGAACGTTTTTATCGTGTTGATAAAGCGCGTAGCCGCACTACAGGTGGGTCAGGATTAGGTTTAGCGATTACAAAACATGTACTTACAAGGCATGACAGTCGTTTAGATATCAGCAGTAAATTAGGCCAAGGCTCGACCTTTGCGTTTGCATTTGGTAGCGAAAAAGTCGTGCGTTTAACAGATAATATTAAAAAAACTGCAAAGTCATAAAAATGTCATTTAAGGGTAATCTAACTGTCATCTAGTGTCATTAGAGTAGACCGCAGTTAGGAAATGGGACGAACAAATCGGAGTAACCCCTATGAAATTCAAAAATCTCGTTGCCGCAATGGGTGTGGCTGTAACAACATTTGTATCAGCACAAGCAGCTGCAGTTGATAAAGATATGCCTGAGTACACTAAAGTAAGTGGTATCTCTGGTAACTTCTCATCTGTAGGTTCTGACACGCTTGCAAACATGATGACGTTCTGGGCAGAAGAGTACAAGCGCTTCTATCCAAACGTAAACATTCAAATCCAAGCAGCGGGTTCTTCAACTGCTCCTCCAGCATTAACTGAAGGGACAGCAAACTTCGGCCCAATGAGCCGTCGTATGAAGTCAAAAGAAATTGAAGCATTCGAAAAGCGTTACGGCTACAAGCCAACTGAAGTACGCGTTGCAATCGATGCTCTTGCTGTATTCGTACACAAAGATAACCCAATCAAAGGTTTACGTATTGACCAAGTTGATGCGATTTTCTCTTCAACACGTAAATGTGGTGCTGATGCACAGGTTAATCGTTGGAGCGAAGTAGGTCTTGAGGGCGATTGGGCAGCAAAAGATATTCAGCTTTACGGTCGTAACTCAGTATCGGGTACTTACGGTTACTTCAAGAAGAAAGCACTTTGTAAAGGTGACTTCCGTAACAACGTAAACGAACAACCTGGTTCTGCATCTGTAGTACAGTCAATCTCTTCTTCAGTGAATGCGATTGGTTACTCAGGTATCGGTTATAAAACATCAGGTGTACGTACGGTTCCACTTTCTAAGAAAGGCGACAACTTTGTTGATGCAACATTAGAAAACGTAGCAACAGGTAAATACCCACTATCTCGTTTCTTATACGTTTACGTGAACAAGCACCCTAACAAGCCGCTTTCACCAATCGATGCAGAGTTCTTAAAAATGGTTCTTTCTGTAGACGGTCAAAAAATTGTTGAGAAAGATGGTTATGTGCCACTTTCAGGTAAAATGGCAATGGCTGAACTTAAAAAGCTAGGCCTTCTGTAACAACCATACAGACATAGACGAAAAAACCGCTCAGTGAGCGGTTTTTTTCGTTTAGCTTTTAGCAAATAATTTTGCCTTAATGCGTTGCTGAGCAAGACGTACTTGCTTACGCTTTTTACCCGAGGGAGCCTTAAAGCTTTGAATTGGCATTACCGTTGGGTATTCATTAGGTAGTGCAGGTACACTAAAGTCAGCGTGCTCATCCTTAGGTAAACCAATTTCTTGTTGATGTACACGAAGTGCCGCTAAGGTATCATCGTTTTCAACTTCACTTGGACATAAGAATAAGCCCATTTTACGCATTTTCACACCTAAGCCGATGCTGCTTGAGTAACGTACAATTGGCGCTGCTAAAATAAGGCCCACTAAAATAGGTGATAACCACCAAAAGAAGGTCGGTGTGTAATAGTAAGCAACCGAGCCCCAAATAATCGCGGTAATAGTCGAAAATAACGTATAACCAATCGCTTCCTTCCACGGTACCATTCTACCTTCACGAGGCTGTGCATCCCAGCTCACTTTTTTACCTAAAAATACGCACACGACAAAATAGCTATGAAATACCATCATTAGCGGCGCAATCACAATAGCAAAAACCGTTTCGATGAGTGAACCTGCAATTAGCTTCATCGTGCCACCAAAGGCTTTATTACGGTGTACTAAAGTCACAATAATACCCATTAATTTAGGTAGTAACAGTAATACGGCAGTAATGAATAACAACGAATCAATTAGATCCGTTTTGGCAATTTGCCAGGTTGGGAAAAGCTGATAAGCATGGTTAAAGTATACGTCGCTATTAAGAGCACGAGTCACTGCATCTAAGGTACTTAATGCCAGCATTGATAACCAGATTAACGATGAAATATACGCTGTGGCACCAAATAAAAAGTGCATTTTACTCATTAGCTTAAGGCCAGATTTAGGCAATAAACCTAAATGCTGGATATTTCCTTGCACCCATCGTCTATCTCGAATTGCGTAATCGAGAATGTTACTTGGCACTTCTTCGTAGCTACCTTCAACATCACTCAGCAGTAACACATCCCAGCCACTACGGTGTAGCAGTGAGGCTTCAACAAAGTCATGACTTAAGATTTCACCGCCAAATGGGGCATTGCCTTTTAAAACTGGCAGGCCGCAGCATTTTGTAAATGCTTCAACGCGAATAATTGCATTGTGACCCCAGTAGTTTGCTTGGTTTGTTTGCCAAAAAGCAGAACCAGTTGCCAACATTGGGCTATATAAAATCGATGCAAACTGTAAAAAGCGACCAAAAAACGTGTCTTGGCGAACCGGAATAGGGATCGTCTGGATCAAACCTGATTTTGGATTGCTGATCATGCTAGAAGTCAGTTCAAGCATACATTGACCCGTCATAATGCTATCGGCATCAAGCACAATCATATGATCGTATTGGCTGCCCCAACGTTCACAAAAGTCAGTTAAGTTACCTACTTTACGGTGTTTGTTGTCTTCACGGCGACGATAAAAAGTATGCGCAGCTAAATCACCTAAACGCTTAGTGAGAGCATTCCATGCTTTTAGTTCATTACGTGCGATTTCAGGGTCTTGCGTATCACTAAGTAAGTAAAAATCGTAATGTGGCATTTGTCCTGTTTTGGCCAGCGAGCGAAGGCTAACCTCAAAACCGGCAATTACACGCTCTGTATCTTCGTTGTAGATAGGCATAACAATGGCTGTTTTCGTTTGGCTCAAGGCATGCTGATTAATCTCGATTGGCTTTTGACGTTTTAAGGTCAACGGGTCAATACGAAATAATTGCAAGATAAAGCCCATACAGCCACTACAAAAGGCTGTAACAATCCACGCGAAGGTGACTGTAAATAATGCCAGTAAAGCGTACTCAAGCGGTGTCATGCCGTTAGAATTTAAAATATCGAACATGATCCACACGCCATAGGCGGTAATGCTGAGCGCTAGGCTCGAAAAAAGCCAAGCGCGGGTTTTCTTAAATGGCATTGCTGTTGCTTCTAACGCTTTACTATTGGACGTCGTTTGGATACCAGACATAGCTCCATACCTCGCTGATTTCTTTATCACGTAGTTTTAACGATAAGCGCATATCAACTGGCTTATCTCCCTCTGGCGCCACTTTAAAGGCTACGCGCCATCCTTGATTGTTTGGTAACAGCTGTACCGTTTTATCGCTTATTTGCCCAGCAGAGAGTGTAAGATCCGCTTGCATGGCAAAATTAGCAGATAGTTGATTAATGGTTTCGCCACTAAAATCAACGGTAAATTGGCGGTGGCTTTTTGGTGGTGGATTGTCTTCACCAGGTAATGCTGCACTACCAATTCGAGTTCTTAACACACTCGCTTTATCTTGAGTTGCAAGCGTGGCATTGAAAGTCGAAAGCTTGTAACTAAAGCTTAAGCTGTCACCGGCTTTCATTGGCTGCTCTGGCACCCAGTAGCTAACAATATTGTCGTTGGTTTCTGTATCTGTTGGGATCTCTACTAACTCAACGCGCCCTTTACCCCAATTACCTTCTGGCTCAATCCACATACTCGGACGGTTGTGATAATGTGCTTCGGTATCAAGGTAGTTATTAAAGTCACGGTCTCGCTGTGCAAGACCAAAGCCTTTCGGGTTCTCGTAGCTAAACGAAGTGACACTTAGCTTCTTCGGGTTATTCAGTGCGCGCCAAACCCATTGACCTTGTTCTGATTGCATTAGAAGGCCGTCAGAGTCATGTACTTCAGGGCGGTAGTCGTCGAAGAACTTTGTACTGTTTTCACCGTGGTAGAACATACTTGTTAGCGGGGCAATACCAAGCTTTTTGATGTCTTTGCGGGCGAAAATTTGCATTTGAGTTTTCACTTCAGTGTTGGTCGAAGGTGTTAATTCAAAACGATAGGCGCCCGACACAGATGGGCTATCTAATAATGCGTAGAGCACGATAGTGGTATCTTCGGGTGCTGGTTTTACTAACCAGAACTCTTTGAATACAGGGAATTCTTCACCTGAACTAAGAGCAGTATCCACCGCAAGCCCTCGAGCTGACAGACCATATACTTGGTGCGGACCAACTAAACGAAAATATGAAGCACCTTGGAACACAGCCACTTCATCTTTGTACTGGTTGTTGTTCAGTGGAAAATGCAAACGAAAACCTGCATGGCCAAGTTGGGTATTGGCAATCGCGGTACTGATCTCTTGCTCTAACGGGGCAGCAGTTGCATCATAACGATAGTAATCTGTTTTAAAAGGTAAACTTTTTACTTCAGCGTTTTGTTCAAGAGTATTAATTGCAACCGGTGAACGATATAAAAAGCCTGGGTGGAACAACTGCACTTCATAAAGGCTTTGATCTTTCCAAATTGCTTGCTCAGTACGAAAACGGATTGCACGGTAGTCTTGGTAATTGATGCTTGTGAGCGCCTCAAGTTCAAGATCTTTCGGGGCTACATAAGGCTCTGAAGCGAGTTTTTTAGCACGCGCAGTGATAACATCAAATAGCTTTTCTTGGGGAATAGTGATCATCTCAGGCTTAAGCTCAACAGCAGCCTTTTCCTTTGAGGCCAGTTTTTCATTTTCGGCTGCTTGAACTTTAACGGCTGTTTGTTCTGTTTTAGTTACGTTTGATTGATCTTGTTCTTCAATTGCGTATGTATGACCTGCGCTCATGGCTAATAATACGCCCAATAAGGTCTTCTTTTTAGCAGCACTGAAGAGCTTGGTTCGAGTTTCTGGTCTCATTCAATTTTCCTTTAGCCGTAAATCACGTTAATTCATTCATATCCCTTAGCAATTACTGAACCCAAAATAAAAACTAATAATCTCAATGACTTTGAGTTGGTGCAGTTAAATGCGAAGAGTAAAATTTTGAAATTAGTGAGAAACAATTACATGGTTGCAGTTGTTTATTCGTCACCAATATAGATAAGTTTAATGAACGAAAGCTTGCCCTAATATGAATAGATTAAAGGGTAAACAAAAATATGAACAAAATTACCAGAGGCTTAATTATGGAAATGAAATTGTAATCGAGAAGAGAAGTGCAGGCACCGAACAGGTTTCAGTGCCCTAATAAGCGAGCTAAAAGTAAGTATTATTTAACTTCACCTAATTTTTCGGCATTAGCTTTACATTGATTATAAGCTTCAATGCACTTGTTACTACACACCTTATGAACTAAGCCATCAGCAGTGCTTTGTTGTTCACAGCTTGCCTCGCATTGGTAGTTTTGTTGAGCGCATTGTTGCATTTCTGGGTTTTCAATTTTATTTGAGCAAGCAGACAGTAATGTCATAGCAAATAATGTTGCTGCAATTGCAGGTAGTTTTTTCATGCTTATCCCTAGTTTATGTCTTTTCTTTGCAATCCATCTTACCCAGATTATTGCTATTTAATCCAGCTCAACTTGTAAATTGTCAATTAAACGTACTGAGCCCAAATAAGCAGCAGCTAAAATAACAAGTTGTTTATCAGCCGTTGTTGCAGGCTTTAATGTTGAGCGCTCTGCTACCGCATAATAGTCAGGTTTAAGGCCTGCACTTTCAAGCTGTGCTTTTGCATCAGCCTCAAGTGTAGCAATGTCTGCATTGCCTTGCTTCAGTGCTGTTGCTGTATTATTTAACGTGGCAAACAGTACTTTTGCAGTGTCTTTTTGCTCATCAGATAAATAGCCATTACGAGAGCTCATAGCTAACCCAGAGATTTCACGGCAAGTAGGTACGCCAATTATCTCTACAGGGATAGATAAATCACGTGTCATGGTTTTAATCACTTGCAGCTGCTGAAAGTCTTTCTCACCAAAACAAGCAAAGTCAGGCTGTACTAAATTAAATAACTTAGTAACAACGGTTGCGACGCCTTTGAAGTGACCAGGGCGCGAGCCGCCACAATAACCCATAGAAACACCCGGCACATCGACAAAGCTTTGCTCGCCTAAACCATTTGGGTAAATCGTTTCAACGGATGGTGTAAACACGATATCAGTACCGAGTTCAGCTAAACCTTGTTTATCTTCGTTAAGTGTACGTGGGTAGCTATCAAGATCTTCGTTAGCCCCAAACTGCATTGGGTTCACAAAGATACTCACAACCACTTTATCAGCTAAGGTTTTGGCTTTTTCAACCAGTGAAAAGTGACCTTGGTGTAAATTGCCCATAGTAGGCACTAGTGCAATGCTCAGGCCTGCTTGACGCCAAGCTTTGATTTGGCTGCGTAACGATTTGATTTCAGTGATTGATTGCATTTATTTAAACTCGTGTTCGGTACTTGGGAAAGCACCACTTTTTACATCTTCACAATACTTTTGCACTGCTGCTGGCATATTGCCGGTTTCTAATAAAAAATTCTTTGAAAACTTAGGAATATAGCCTGCTGAAATACCAACTAAGTCGTGCATAACTAAGATTTGCCCATCAGTTTGATTACCTGCACCAATACCAATGGTA
The DNA here is from genome assembly GCF_005887195.1 of Pseudoalteromonas sp. S1650. Taxonomy (NCBI): domain Bacteria; kingdom Pseudomonadati; phylum Pseudomonadota; class Gammaproteobacteria; order Alteromonadales; family Pseudoalteromonadaceae; genus Pseudoalteromonas; species Pseudoalteromonas sp. S1650. The sequence goes on from NZ_PNDF01000034.1 coordinate 13,643, forward strand.
GGAATGTTCAGCTCATCAGTAATACGTTTAGCAAGCTCACTTGGAATACATTCTAAAACAAGTAACTGTGCACCTGCCGCCTCAAGTGCTTTCGCATCGCTAACCATTTTATCGGCTTGAGATTGCTCACGACCTTGAATTTTAAAGCCACCAAATACATGCACTGACTGAGGTGTTAAGCCTAGGTGGCCACATACTGGAATACCTTGTTGGGTCATCGCACGAATGCTGTCGTGCAGCCATTCGCCACCTTCAAGCTTGATCATGTTTGCCCCAGCACGCATCAGCTCTGCAGCATTTTTACAGGCATCAGTTGGGTTGGCATAGGTCATAAAGGGTAAGTCAGCAATTACAAATAATTCACGGCTACCTGCTCGTACGCAGCGTGTATGATAAGCAATCTCTGTGTTGGTTACTGCTAATGTGTCATCAGCACCTTGCAATACCATACCTAAAGAGTCACCAACTAAAATCACCTCGACGCCATTATCATGAAACACTTTAGCAAAACTGGCATCGTAAGCTGTTAATGCGGTGATTTTTTGTTGTTCTTGTTTCATTTTATTCAAGGTTGAAACGGTGATTTTAGACATAATTTCCTCTAAGGCTTAGCCTTGGTTGATTACTGCTGAGGGAGTTGTTGTAAATCGTTTAAAGGCAACGTTTTTGTTATATCAGCAAGTGATTGATTATTCGGTAGTACAAGTGTTGGTGCAATTTCCAACAAGGGGTAAACAACAAACTCTCGCTCTGTTAGGCCATAATGAGGCACGGTTAAGCGAGGGGTGTCTATTACGTCATTACCGAACAATAAAATATCTATATCAAGGGTACGCGGACCCCAGCGCTGTTCTTTTCTAACACGGCCATGCTCAAGCTCAATGGCTTGCGTTAAATCAAGCAACTGCTCTGGCATAAGTGCAGTTTTAACACATGCGACCGCATTTACATAATCGGGTTGATCTTGTGGCCCCATGGGTTTGCTTGCGTAATCATGGGATACACAAACAAACTCAACGTCTTCTAATGCTTTTAGGGCAGCGACAGCAGCATGAATTTGTTTACGTGGCGCGTTTAAATTGGCACCTAAACCTAAATAAACGGTATGCATACTTAGTCTACTTTTTTCTTGCGTGGGCGACGACGGCGCTTAGGGCCACCTTGGTGTCCTAAATTTTTAACCATCTCTTTTTGGCCGTTGATGTCTTGGCTTAGGTAGGTTGTCCACCAATCAGCAAGCTCTTTTTGCTGCTCTTCGCCAGCTTGCACACGCAGTAGTAAGAAATCATAGGCTGCCTTGAAGCGAGGCTGTTGAGTCAGCCTATAAGCACGTTGACCACCTCGTTTATCAAGACGTTGCTGAATATGCCAAATATCGCGTGCACCCAGTGTGAAGCGTTTTGGTACTGCTACATGTTGTGCGTTTTCACTCAATACTTTGTTCATCGCTTGTGCAAATGCATCGTACTCTGAAAGTTGATCGCGTTGTTGTAACTTTTTAGCAATGCTCAGTAATGGGAACCACAAAAGGGCTGCAAAAATAAAGGCTGGAGTGACTTTTTTATCAGCATTAATACGTTTATCGGTGTTTTTAAACATTTGCAGGATAAATGTATGTTCAAAGCCTTCAGGGTTGGCATCTAAGATTTTATCAAGCGCAGGGAATAATGCTTTGAATAAACCATACTGGCGAAGCATTAAGTAGTTTTCTTCTGCTTTGCCGTTTAAGAATAATTTGAGTGATTCTTCAAACAAACGAGCTGGCGGAATATGGTCGAGTAAATTAGCAAGGCCTTTAATTGGCTTTTCGGTGCCAGGTGCAATGCTCATTCCTAGTTTGGTGGCAAAACGCACTGCGCGTAACATGCGCACAGGGTCTTCACGGTAACGTGTTTCTGGCTCGCCAATCAGCTCAATTTGTTTTGCTTTTATCGCGCTAATGCCATTGGCATAGTCATAAATACAAAAATCGTTAATAGAGTAGTAAAGTGCATTAATCGAAAAGTCACGGCGCTCGGCATCTTCTTCGATGCTGCCATAGACATTGTCGCGCAGGAGTTGGCCGTGCTCGCTTGATTGGCTAATTTGATTTTTGCTTTCTTCGGCTTCGTGATGGCCGCGCATGGTCGCCACTTCAATAATTTCTCGACCAAACACGATATGGGCTAAACGAAAACGACGACCAATTAGACGACAGTTACGAAATAGCTTTTTGATTTGCTCAGGGGTTGCGTTTGTTACAACGTCGAAGTCTTTTGGTTGTTGGCCTAACAATATATCTCGAATACAACCACCTACAAGGTAGGCATCAAAACCACCTTCTTTAAGGCGGTACAATACTTTGATTGCATTTGGGCTAAATTGTTTGCGTGAAATACCATGTTCACTGCGTTCGATCACCAAAGGTAACTCGCTCGTTGGCAAAGCATCACTTGATGTCGTGGCATTCGGGCCAATAATCTGCCGACAAAATTGAAAAAGCTTAGAAATAATAATCTGTCTCCTACGACGCGGACTTTGCGACTCATCAAGTATAGCGTTTGTTTGATACTTCGCCGATGTGAGATTGACGTGTAATCAGTGTGTATTAAATGGCGCTAAATTAAGGTGTTGATGATTCGCACACTTTGGGTCGCTATCATATACCAGCAAGGCTGAAAAATTAAGTTACTCGGCCTTTAAAATTGGCAATTTATTTTTCAATAGTAACAAAGTTACAAAAAGGAGAGTTAGGATCCTCGCTAACTTGTATTTCTTGCACCTTTGGTATGTGTTCAAGGCGGTAAGTTTCAACAGCCCAAGCTAACATCTGTTCGGTACTTAACGATAATAGTGAACTTTCTGGCTTTAAACCTAAAAAGCGCAAGGCATCGAACAACGCGGGCTTTGGATTTGATTTTGCTATTGCGGGGGCGTAATTTTGCTTTGATAACTTAAAACCAGGTTTAGCTACCGCTAAAGGAAGGTGGGCGTATTCTGGGGCCGGTTTATTTAGTTGCTTAAACAAACTGAGTTGTCGTGCAGTCGGCTCGAGTAAATCAGCGCCGCGAACGACTCTTGTAATACCTTGTGCGATATCATCGGCGACTACGACCAGTTGGTAAGCAAATAAACCATCGCTGCGCTTTATTAAGTAATCTTCTTTGGCAAGTTGGCTATCAACATACACTTCACCTTGAATTAAATCATGGTAGTGACTGGTTGCAAATTGCTGGGTTAAACGTAGCGCTGAATCAGTTAAAGCGTGGTTTTTATACCGGCAGTGGCCTTGGTATATTCCACCGATTGCTTTAATTTCTTTGCGCGTGCAATGACATGCATAAACAAGGTTTTGCGAAATTAACTCGTCAACAATGGCTTGGTATTGCTCATGACGCTGGGTTTGGTATATGACAGGCTCGTCCCAGTAAAGACCGTAAGCCTCTAAGGTATGTAATATATCGTCGCTAGCACCGCTTACAACACGCGTTGTGTCGATATCTTCAATGCGTACTAACCATTTTCCTTGATTTGCTTTTGCATCAAGGAAGCTACCCACAGCCGCTATAAGTGAGCCAAAATGTAATGGCCCTGAAGGGGATGGCGCAAAGCGGCCACGATATTCACGCATTGGCGTGTTAACGGCTGTGGTAGACATGGGCTAATTAAAGGATGTAATTAACCGCGTCCAGATTGCTTTTCTTTAATTTCCGCAAGCGTTTTACAGTCTACACATAAATCAGCTGTAGGACGCGCTTCTAGGCGGCGGATACCAATTTCGATACCACATGATTCACAGAAACCAAAGTCATCTTCTTTGATTAATTGAATCGTTTTTTCAATTTTCTTGATCAGTTTACGCTCACGGTCACGAGTACGAAGTTCTAATGAGAATTCTTCTTCTTGTGCTGCACGGTCTACTGGATCCGGAAAGTTAGCTGCTTCGTCTTGCATATGCGATTTAGTACGGTCTACTTCGTTACGTAAATCGTTACGCCAAGCTTCTAAAATTGTTTTGAAATGAGCACGTTGTGCTTCATTCATGTACTCTTCACCTGGCTGTTCTTGGTATGGTTCCAACCCGGCCTGAGCCAATAACCCTAGTCTTTTTTGGTCTGGCATAACTTTCTCCTAAATCCTTAATATTTTGCCCAGCGTTAGCCGGCGGCTATAAATAGCAGAATCATTAGACTGAGGCAAATTTATTTTTAATTAATCCTCTTGACCTTGCACTAATGATTGCTCAAATAATTATGGGCGGTTTGGTAAGCCCTTAACTACTCGTCATTTTTTTAAATTTGCTAAGTTATATGGGCAAAAAAAAATAATACAACTTAAATAGTATATAAAGCTAAAAACTTTTTTGGCGTGGTTTTGTACCAACGCTTAAAGGCGCGTTGTAGAGCGCTTTGTTCAGAAAAGCCTAACTTGTTGCTAATTTCCAGTGCAGATAGGCCTTTTAGAAGCATCTCTTTTGCAAGTAGTTTTCGTTGCTGATCAATGAGTTTAGAAAAACTAAGTTGCTGATTTGAAAGGTGACGTTGTAAAGTGCGTTTTTTAATATTGAGTTGAATTGATGCTTGCTCAAGTGTCGGTATGTGAGGCAATTGGGTATTAATGAAAGTAACTAACTGCGAGGCATAATCATGCTGTGATACAGCTGTATCGACTTGAGATAATAAAATGTTTTCAAGCTCGGGGTTAGGAGATTGCAGTCGACATTTAAGAATCGATTTACTAAAAATAAGAGAGTTTGAGTTAGCTGAAAACTCAATAGGGCAATTAAAAACCTGTTTATAAACAGTTAAACTTTCTGGGGTTGGGGTGGGTCTAGTCAACTGTACTTTTTCAAGGCTAACATCGGTATGATTGTGACAACAGTGCTTAGCAAATGAAAGCCAACTGCTAAATAATTCATCTACCATGTAATGCTGTATGTTACTTTGAGCATGCCAGCTTAGACGACAAAACTCGTCTTCAGAAACGAGTTCAATGTGACCAATATTTCGTATTGTTTTGCTTAATCTCTGTGCATGCTCCAGTGCTTTTTCTAAGTTTTTACTCACTAATGCAACATGACCTAGTAGCCCCCAATTTTGTGCTTTTAAAGAGTTGCCAAACTCCAGCCCAATATGCTCTTGTTGTAATATTTTATCGCCATAGTGCATGAGTGACTCGTAGTCAGCGATAGGAAAGCGGGCGCTTACATCGTCCAAATCTTTCAGTCGTTCACCGAGCAAAGCTTCAATTTGGTTGCTACACATGCCTTGGCGTTCTAAAAAAAATACAAGTGAGCGAATTATCTGGCAACTGATATAAAACATAGGTCATTCATAGTTATTATTATTTTAATAGAAGTAACGCTGCATTAGTTGGCGCGCAAAGTCAATTTTTTGCGTGAAAGGTCAAGATTTAGCCTACTATTTAAGGCAAGCTGGGGAGTGGACATACAATCATAATAAGGATCCACAATGAAACTCAATCCCCTGCTAATCGGTATTGCTGCGGCTTTGCTCGTCGGCTGTAATTCAGATAAAGATAACAATGACACCACAGCTCCCGTTGTTACCCCTGACCCAGATCCAGTTGTAAAAGTAGATATTCCTGCATTTTCCGAAGGCAATACGTTACAAGCGAATGTGCGATGGACAACCTATGGTGTACCCCATATCACAGCAGCAAATTTAGAGAGTTTGGCGTTTGGAGCAGGGTTTGCATATGCAAAAGATCATGCTTGCTTATTAATGGACCAAATTATTAAAGTGCGAGGCGAACGCTCAAAATACTATGGCCCAGATAAGGTTGTTGGTAGTGGAGATTCACAGCACTTAATATCAGACTTTGGTTATAAAGCATTAGGAGTGAATGAGTACGCACTGCAACATTATGATGAACTCAATGAAGACAGTCGCGCCCACTACGAGGGGTTTGTACAGGGGTTTAATAAATACGTAACAGACACCGGTGTTGAAAACCTTGCTCCAGAGTGTGCATCGCAACCTTGGGTTACTCAACTAACAGCACAAGATATGCTTGCCTATTCAATGGCTACCGTGCAGTTAGCCAGTTCAGCTAATTTTTTAGAGTTAGCTTTTTTTGCCAACCCTGGGGATAGCAATGAATATTTACCTGTACCAATGAGCGGTGCTCCTTCAGCTGTTTCTAGTATCACTAACAACATTGCTCAGCAAGCTGCGCAATTTAAACTTGAAAAAAAATATAAACATTTGGGTTCAAACGGTTGGGGCCTAGGTAAAGACATGATGGCCAATGGCAAAGGAGGATTACTCGCTAATCCACACTTTCCTTATGAGGGAAATTTGCGGTTTTGGCAGTCTCATTTGACCATACCTGGTGCTATGGATGTAATGGGGGGGAGCCTTCAGGGAATGCCGGGCGTTATTAATATTGGCTTTAATGAGCATGTAGCTTGGACGCATACTTTTTCGACTGCGCGTCACTTTTTAATTTATCAATTGGCTTTAAATGAAAATGATAGAATGAGTTATAGTGTTGAAGATGAGCAGTACTCAATTACTGAAAAAGTCGTTACTGTTGAAGTGGCTACTGGTGCTGGCAGCACAATTGAGTTGAGCAAGCCCTTTTATTATAGCCATCATGGATTAATGCTCGAAACACCTGTAGAAAATGGCTTAGGTTGGAGTGATACTCAAGCATTTACGATAAAAGATGCTAACGAATTTAATATGGATGTCGTTGCTCAGTGGTCGGCTTTAAACCAAGCTGTAAGCCTTGAAGATATGAAAGCAGCCTTTGCTGAGTTTGATGGTGTGTCTTTCAATAACACCATGGCAGCAGACAAAGAAGGTAATGTCTTTTATGTTGACGATAGCACGGTTTTAAAGCTTGACGATCAAGCGAACTTAGCCATTCGATTACAACCAGAGCTTGTTGCTTTGAGAGAGTCCGTCGGCTTTGACATTGTTCCTGGCAATATGAAGCTATTTGAAAGCCAAGGCAAAGTACCATTTAACGAAGCGCCGCAATTAACACGCACAGATTATGTACAAAATTCTAATGACAGCTATTGGGTTACTAATCTTAACGAGCCACTCATCGGCTTTGCGGCTCAATATGGTGATGTGCATAAACCCCTATCACTAAGAACAAGAATGGGATTGAAGCTTCTTCAGCAAGGAGGAGGCGAAGATGCTAAATTTACCTTGGATGAGTTAGAGCAGGCATTAGTTGGTAATCACTTTTACCTTGAGAGTTTAGTGTTTGAAGAGCTGGCATTACAATGTTTTGCACAAGGGGACTTACCAATTGAATTAAGTAACGGTACGCAAGTTGATATCAGCCAAGCATGTGATTTATTAGCTAATGCCGATGGTAAAATGAACTTAGATACGCAAGGTGCTGCTTTATTTCGCGAGTTTGCGCACTTATTTAACGCAAAAGAGCATCTTTATGACAATTTTGATGTGACTAACCCTGCTAATACGCCAAATACATTACGCAAAGATAAAGTTGCTTTAACTGCATTGGCACATGCTGTTTATAATTTACAAGCAAATAATGTTGCACTGGATAGTCGCTTAGATGAATTACAGTTTGTCGAAAAATCACTTGCCGGTGGCAGTGGCTCAGGTGAAAAGCTACCTTGGGCTGGTCCTATGCATGTGGAAGGTGGGTTTAACGTGTTCAGATATGATCGCAGTAACTTAACGCGTTCGACACTGATCCCTTACACGGATTATGCTGTTCTAAATGATGCTGTGACGGGTAAACCTCTTGCATCAAACTTAACGCCGCAGGGATACCCTGTTAACTATGGCTCTAGTTGGATGTTTGTAATGAACTTTACAGAAAATGGCCCTGAGGCAAAAGGTTTGTTAACTATGTCACAAAGTTCAGACTCACATTCAGAACATTTTGATGATCAAAGTCGCTATTATTCTCAGTCGGCTAAGCTTAGACCTTTACTTTTTAAAGATGAAGATATTGAGCTTAACCTGATTGATGAAGTCGACCTGTCAATGACTAAGCAATAAAAGGTACTTTTTCAGCCAGTCTGATCTGGCTGGCTGAAATTTCTGCTTTATAAGCAATCACTTCAACCCCTTTTTTTATAGCTTCAGTCAAAAGCTGGGCATATTTCGGATCGATATGTTCTGCTGCACTTACTTGATTGATACCGTCGTGTAAAACTGCAAAAAGCAGAACGGCACGATGCCCTTGCTGTACCATTTCTACTAATTCCCTGACATGTTTTTGGCCACGTTCAGTTTTTGCATCCGGAAAATACCCTTGTCCGGAGTGTGGTTCTGTTTGTGAAAGTAATGTCACAGATTTTACTTCTACATAGCAATGGGGTTTATGTTCATCTGTTAGTAAAAAGTCGATACGGCTATTTTCTTGGCCGTATTTTACTTCTGCAGCAATGGTTTGATAGTCAACAAGTTCAGCAATCGCGCCTGTATTTAAAGCTTCTAGCACAACCTGGTTTGCAATAGCGGTATTAACACAAATTAAGTGGTCGAATTGGTTCTGAGTTAATTGCAAGGATTGAGGGTACTTACGTTTATCATTATCACTGGTTGAATAAAAAGCCTTAAACCCAGGCTCTGCGCAGCCCGTCATTTTGCCTGTATTAGCACAGTGAGCTGTAAACTCTGCGCCATCGGCAGTTTTTAAGTCGGCTAAAAAGCGCTTGTAGCGCTTAATTAAGGTGGCTGATTGTAATGCAGGAGTAAACTTCATGACTTTACCTGATTGGTTTTTCTTTATTGTAAGTGATTCATTACGCGGATTAAACCACACTTCATAACGCTATTTATCGCAAGCTGTTGGGAACTGACGTTGGCTGTAGTAAACTCAATCAACATTTTTAGCGCAAAGAGTATTCTAACATGTCAGAAAAATTTCTAGTTCAACTTAGCGAGCAGGGCGCTGCCGCACATTGGGGCGAAAAAGCCGCTCTTTCTTTTACTGAACAAGGCGCAACTGTTCATTTAACTGAGCAAGATACACTTAAAAACGTACAAAAAGCAGCACGTACGTTAGCTAATCAAGGCTTAAAAAATATTGCCTTAGTAGGCGATGTTTGGTGCACAGAAACACAGTGGGCTTTTTATCAAGGTTTTGTATCACCAAAGAATTTAGACGCAATTGAGTTTGTTGAAAATGCAAAAACAGACAGCAAAGAGCTGACTTCGTTAAAGCAAGCTGCGACGTGGGCTCGTCAAATGATCAATGGCACTGCGGATGATATTTTCCCAGAGAGCCTAGCTGGTAAAGCTGCTGAATTTATTCAGTCATTAGCGCCTGAGCACGTAAGCTACCAAATCATTAAAGGCGATGCTTTATTAGAGCAACAATGGATTGGTATTCACGCGGTAGGCCGTGGTAGTGAGCGTCCACCGGTATTATTGGCATTAGATTACAACCCAACGGGCGACGAAAACGCACCTGTTGCTGCTGCTTTAGTTGGTAAAGGTATTACGTTTGACTCAGGTGGTTACTCAATCAAAGCAAGTGAAGGCATGTTAGGCATGAAGTGCGACATGGGCGGTGCTGCTACAGTAACTGCAGGCTTAGCACTTGCTATTAGCCGTGGTATCAACAAACGTATTAAATTGTTTTTATGTTGTGCTGAAAACTTAATTTCAGGCCATGCCTACAAACTTGGTGATATCTTAACGTATAAAAATGGCACTACAGTTGAAATCGTTAATACTGACGCTGAAGGCCGTTTAGTCCTAGCTGATGGCTTAATGGCTGCAGGTGAGTCTGGCGCGCCATTAATCATTGATGCGGCAACACTAACAGGCGCTGCGCTTGTTGCTGTTGGTCAAGAGTACAATGCATTGTTCGGTCTTGATAAAGAGCTTGTACGTGACGTACAAGACTTTGCAGAGCAAGAAATGGAAGCTGCATGGCCATTACCACTTGAAAAATGGCATCAACAAAATTGCCCGTCGCCATATGCAGATACCGCAAATAGCCGTCCTCAAAAAGGTGGTGGTTACGGTGGTGCTTCTAATGCGGCTGGTTTCTTATCACGCTTTGTACCAAATGAAGGCAAAGGTTGGGTGCACATTGACCTTGCTGCTGCATTTAACATGGGTAGCACAAGCGAATGGGCTGCAGGCGCAACAACACAAGGTATGCGTACCGTTGCAAGAACCTTACTAGAAAAAGCATAAGCAATCATCTTTTTCAAAGCCCCTTAACTTTATCTAAGTTAAGGGGCTTTTTTGATCTAAAGGGGAATTTTACAAACTGATACAAGCTTTTTTGAGTAAATTAGTATAAAATCCCGCCCCACATTTTCTCATCCTGTGGTTAGTTTTTATTAAATTAGCTACACTAGAATGATCATTTCACACTGGGGTCTCTATTTATGTCAGATAAGTGCTATATCACTGCGCAGCAGCTTCTTGAAGATTCATTTCGTGTTGCGGCACAAGTTTATGAAGATGGTTTCCGTCCTGATTTCATCATTGGTATTTGGCGTGGTGGTGCTCCAATTGGTATCGCAGTTCAAGAATATTACGATTACAAAGGTATAGAAACTGACCATATCGCAGTGCGTACTTCTTCGTATTACGGTATTAACCAGCAATCTAAAGAGATTAAAGTTCACGGTTTGCATTACATCATCGAAAATGCCAATGCAGATAACTCATTACTAATCGTTGATGATGTGTTCGATTCTGGCCGCAGTATTTTTGCATTAAAAGAAAAGCTTTCAGAGTTAATGCGTTTAAACCTACCACGTGATATTCGCGTTGCTTGCCCATACTACAAGCCGAAGAACTCAAAAGTAGACATGGTGCCAGATTACTTCATTCATGAGTCTGAAGAGTGGCTTGTGTTCCCTCATGAGCTTTCAGGCCTAACGCCAGACGAAATTATCGAAGGTAAGTCAGATTTAGCTAATATTCATGATTTACTTGTAGAAAAGTAAGTTTGAATACCCTTGCAGTTATGAGTGTGTCCTACACTTATAACTGCGCAAAACTATCGACGTAATCACTAAGCTTGTCGATATCTACTACTTGTAAACCTTGATTACTTCTTTGCACTAAGCCTTTTTCAACTAACTCTGTAACGACGCGTCTATATGCTCTTTCGGTGGTAGCAAAGCGCTCAGCTTCAGCATTTACGGTAGGGTAGGCACGCAGTAACGTTGGGTTGCTGTTTTCAGCTCTTAATAAGCAATCTTTAGCTATGTTGTAGCTAAGTGGTAATAGCAGCTTATCTAAGTTTATTTTTTGGTTTTCTTGGAATTTTGCGGCAATTGTTTGCGCTGTGTACAGGCTTAACTCTGGCTTTTCTAACAGTAGTGCGCGCCAATGCTTGAGCTCTATTAGGTTATAGCTTACATCGCTAAAGCACGTAACTGTATAAATACACGGATAGTTATTCAGAGCTTCAATTTCACCTATCAGTGTGTTGTTACAATCAAGCTGGCCTAAAAGAAGGCGTCGGCCATTACCCACGTCATAGCTGAACGACACTGTGCCGCTTCTCACTAATACGAGTTTTGACAAGGGTTGATCTTGGTGGATCAGCACCTCTTTTTTAGCTTGTTGAAAACTGCTGCCAGCAAATGTCAGTAATTGGTCAACAAGGTAGCTTGAAAAATGATATTGAAACATTAACGCCGCTCTTCGGACAATTGTCCTATTTATTACATCTTAATGACGTTAGCATTAAGATTCTAAGAATTTACGCTAACTTGCTAGTAAGGTGTTTCACGTTACTGATACCTTCATTTCCCGTGTAATGATTTTAAAGCCAAGGTTATTCTTAAGCTTTACAAGGTTTTTAGTAAGTTAGCTTTTTTATTTTATTGTCAAAATAGCACAGAGTGCGTCAAAAAAAATGACAAGCTCCAATGCTAACCTAAAGCCTAGGAGAGAACAATTGAGTTGGGAATATTTAGGCTATTTAGCGTCAGCACTGTTGGTTGCTTCTTTGACAATGAGCGATGTAGTAAAACTACGTTGGCTTAACTTAGCAGGGTGTATTGCATTTACCTTCTACGGATTAGCAATAGGAGCCGTGCCCGTTGCCTTCACTAATGGCTTACTGGCGTTTGTGAATATTTACCACATCGTTAAATTAAAGCGTCAGCAAAAAGCTGACGCCGAGTAATATTATTCCTCTTTTTTATATTTCAGCTCGCCCGCAATCCAAGTTTGCGTCACATTTATATCGTGGATCTCTGAGATTGGGGCTTTGTAATAGTCTTTATCAATCAAAATAAAGTCAGCCCATTTACCTTGCTCTAAACTGCCTACCTTAAACTCTTGATGTGCAGCATAAGCACCACCTAAAGTAAATGCACGCAAAGCTTCATCACGCGATAGCAGCTCTTGTGGTCGCCAGCCGCCTTCTGGTAATTGATTATGATCCATTCGGGTGATGGCCGAATATAAACCATCAAATGGGTTAGCAAGCTCCACTGGAAAGTCAGAACCCGCTGCAATCACTGAGCCTTGTGCTAAAAAGGTCTTCCAAGCATACGCCCCTTCAAGCTGTTTTTCAGTCAGGCGCTGCTCTGCCATATGCATATCAGAGGTTGCATGAACAGGCTGCATTGATGGAATAATTTTTAATGTTTTAAAACGAGGAATATCTTCAGGAGTCACAATTTGTGCATGTTCAATTCGGTTACGAAGTAAAATCCCACCGGTTTTTTTAAATACATTTTCATAGGCATCGAGTACTACGTGATTGGCTTTATCACCAATTGCATGAGTGTTTGCACTAAAGCCATGGGAAAAGCTTAGGTTAAATAGCTGCTCAAGCTTTTCTTGAGTTTCAAGCATTAAGCCATGATGATTTTTACGATCAGCGTACTCTTCAATGAGGGCTGCGCCTCGGCTTCCCAAAGCGCCATCCGCATACACTTTGACACTGCGAATCGACAGCATGTCATTCATGTCTTTATATTTACCCGCTTTGAGCATGGTTTCTAATTGAGGATCGGCAGCACTTAGCATGGCTACGATTCTTATAGGAAGGGTATTTTGCTCAGAGCGCTGCTTGTACACTTGCCACGTGTCATAATCGATACCGGCATCATGGGTTGATGTAATACCCAAACTTAGTAGATGTTTACCTGCATTATCTAAGGCTGTATTAATGCTGGCATGGCTTGCTTTTGGTACATGTTGGGTAACAAGCGTTTCGGCTTTATCAATGAATACCCCAGAAGGTAAGCCAGAATCTAGCTTTAAAATTTCACCGCCGGCAGGAGAGGAAGTTTGTTTGATAATACCTGCAAGTTCCATGGCTTTTGAGTTAACCCACACAGCATGACCATCAACGCGAGAAAGTACCACAGGTTTGTCTTTTACGTATTTGTCTAAATCAGCTGCAGTTGGAAACTTACCGCCAGGCCATTGCTCTTGGTTCCAACCGCGACCAATGATCCAACTTTGTTTATCTTTGGCAAACTCAGCCAGCATTTTGCCAACCTCATCTGCCGAGCGCGTATTCCTTACATCAAGTTGTGAAAGGTTATTTCCTAAACCAATCACATGGCCATGAGCATCGACTAAGCCTGGTAACAATGTGGCTTGCTTGCCATCAATTGCGGTGGCATCAGGGAAGCTATTTTTAATTGAGTCATTGCCTGTTTTTACGATTTTACCGTCTTTAAAAACCAGTGCAGAAAAGTGTTGGGTTTCGCCTTTATAGGTAGGCGTATAGCCATTTACATTATAAATAACAGTGGTGTTGGCAAAGCAGCTAAGTGAAGCTGTTGCGAGTAAGCTGATGATGAGTTTCATAATCTTCTAATAGTTTTTATTGATTTATGAAAACAGTATCAGAGTTGCAGTAAACTGCAACTCAGCAGAGATTAATAATTAACTATAACTCTTTATTTGCTCGCATAAATCTTAAACTCACTGAGGGATAATTTATTATCTTTATCACTGTCGTAATTTTTAAATCGCGACCACAGAGCTGGGTCTCTCGCAGACTCTGAGCGAGTCAGGTAACCATCGTCATTACGATCAAGTTGTTTAAATTTTTCACCAATACTATCTGCAGCAAAACTCATTGTGCTAAATGCACAACTTAAAACTAGGCTGGCAAAGGTTAATTTTGACATTACTTTAACTCTTGTTTGTTAAATAGTGTTTAAACTCAAGGAGCGAGATTTGTTGATCTTTATCTGTATCCCACTGCGCTATGCGTTTTTGCAAGTGCGGTTGCGATGACAGTTCCTGCTCAGATAAAAAGCCATTTTTATCTTTATCTAGGTGATCAAAGCGTTGTTTTACGTCCAATGCTAAGCTATTGAAGCTTATAGTAATTAAGGTGCATGGAGCAAGCCAGAAAATTCTCATAATTGCCTCCTAAATAAAAGTGCTTGCCATAATTTAACTCCCAAAATTTAAATCCGTTTACACATTCCCTCTGGGATTATGGCAAGCACTTTAAGCCGTTAAGGTTTGAATTTTTCAAACTCTTGTTCAGACAGAACCTGATCGCCGTTTTCATCCAGATCGGCAAATTGCTTAAGTAAGTTATCGTGTTTGGTTGCTTCAGTTAATGAAATCTCGCCATCGGCGTTTGTATCAAATTGAGCAAATCGAACATCCATTTGTGATGCTAAAACGGTGGCGCTGATAACTAAAAACATCAGCGAGAATGCAGCTAAAAGTTGTTTCATTACAATCTCCTATTGAATAAACGACTGAAACTCAGAAAATGAAATTTGGCCATTTTGATTACTATCAATTTGCGTAAAGTTGCCGTGCAACAAGGCATCTTCAGATGCTTCTGCTTCACTCAAAAAACCATTGCTGTCTTTATCTAGCTCGTTAAAGGTTGTCTGCAAATCAAGTGCGTAACTATGAACTGAGAACAGACTTATAAGCAGGGTGGCTACCGGGGCCGTTACTTTCATTTTGTGTCCTAAATAACTAATTTGCTTAGTACTTATCAAAATCAGTGCCAATATTAAAAATTATTAATTATCAGGTGGTTATGGTTTTTGTGTGGTTTTGAATACGAAATAGTTACAGGGTGTTGTGTCTTTTTTGCAACGATTTTCAGGTGTTAAAAGTTTATCTATTTTATTTCAATGAGTTAGTTTGTTGCCAAATGGCAACTTTGTATCGGTTTTTGAGGGAAAATCAGTACTTTTTAAGGTCGGATTCAGCGAGTGTCTAAGTTTGTTCGCTAATAATCAGCATCTGCAATTATGTTGAGAGTGAATATGCAAAATAAAGTAGCGATAAAAATAAAACAGTTACTCAATTGGCGACCTAGTCTTATTGGCCAGTTTGTCTGTAGCATTTTGCTGTCTTTACTACCGTTATCTTTGGTGGTGATTTTATTTTTAAATGCGCTCAATAAGCAGCTTGCGGTGACTCAAGAAATCGTCGGTGACAATTACGAGATTACTAAAGCATTTAACAACCTCAAACAAGACTTAAACAGCCTTGAGCGAGCAACTCGACAAAACTGGGTGCTTAAAAGTGAATCCCTCGATAGCTTGATTGCCAACAAGTGGCAATCGTCATTGCAAAGTGTCGATGAGCTCATTTTCTTAAGCCCAACCGCTGATTATGTCTCGCAGTGGCGGCAATTGGCTGAGGTATTACAATTTGCGCATCAGCATTTATTAATAGAACAAAAGCAAGATGGTGAGCTGTTTGCACCCGCTAGTAAGCTTATCAGTGAGCAAACAAATTGGCTCAAAGAGCAAAATGAATTGCGCATCACAAAAAATCAGCAGCAATTAAAAGCGCTTCAAGCTTCATTTATTAATTGGTTAGTTGCGTTAATTCCACTCACGTTATTGGTCGGGGGCGGCTTTCTTTGGCGGATCAGCGGGCGGCTCAGAGAACTCACACATGTGATTGATAAACTTGGACAAGGTCACTGGCAGCAAAAAATTCAAGTTCGCGGCTCGTCAGAGTTAGTTGAATTAGGTAATAAATTAGAGTGGGTTCAAGCGCAGTTACATATGCTTGAGCAGCAAAAAGATACGTTTTTACGCCATGTGACACATGAATTAAAAACGCCCCTAGCTTCGATGGTTGAAGGCACAGACTTACTCGCAGATGAAATTGTTGGTCCTATCAATAGCGAGCAACAAGCCGTTCTTGAGCTAATAACGCAAAGTATGGTGCGACTCAGAGCCATGATTGAAAGCTTATTGAGTTACAACGCCATTCGCACCAGTAAGCAAAGCCTAAGCGAGCTTAACTTTAATTTGATGATGAACAAAATTGAGCGTCATTTTGAGCACCGATTATCAGCGCGTGACTTATCCATTGTGTGGGTGAATGAATTACCAAATAAAGCTTTGTTTATCTCAATTGAGCTACTTGAAATGGTGCTTATTCAGCTTACCTCAAATGCGTTAAAGTTTTCGCCAGAACATGAGTCAGTGACAATAAAAGCAAGCTTAAAGCAGGGACAGTTAATTTTGAGTGTCAGCGACTTAGGAATAGGCATAGAAGATACTGAAAAAGCCGCCGTGTTTGGGGCTTTTTACCAAGGCAAGAATGCAAAACAACATACTGAAATGGGCAGTGGACTCGGTTTAACCATAGTTAAAGAAACTGTTGAACAATTAAACGGTAAGCTCTCTATTACTGATAATGAGCCGCAAGGATGTGTATTTACAGCCATTTTACCAATTCAATTAACCCAAGGAGTTAACTGATATGGGCTTAGCGAATAAAGCCAGTTTTATGCTTGTTATAGGCACACTTTTTATAACAGGGTGCACGATCACGCAAAAGCATGTTGAGGCAGAGCAAATAGAGCCGACAGCAGATGTGAAATCTCAAGGGCAACCTAATCCAAAGCCTCGGCCGAAAAGTGAGCCGTTATACCCGCCTGTAAGTACAGTCATTGCTTGGCATGCTGCCAAGTGCGGTGGCTTTAAAGCAAGCTCTGATAAAGCAAATTATGTTGGCGAAAATGAGCTAAAGCGTCTGTTTGAGTCGATTTGTTTACTCGGTGCTTCAGAGCCAGAAAAAGCTCTTAGTCAGCTTGAAAAAAGTGACCATGCTTTTTATTGGCCAGATGATATTAAGCAGTATCTATGGTTACAAAAGCAATATTTACAACAGAATTTAGCGGCAAAACAAGCTAAGCAAGCACTGAGTGATGAAATGGAAAAAACCTTATCGTCGCTTGCGACTATCGAACAACAACTTCTGCTACGTGAAGAGACCAAGGAGCAGTAACCATGAATGAAGTAACAAAACCACGGGTTTTATTAGTAGATGACGATGCGAGTTTATTAAAGTTACTAGCGATTAGAATTGAGTCTAAAGGCTATTTGGTAAACACAGTCGAAAGTGGCATTGAGGCATTACAAACACTAAAAAACCAAACCTATGATGCGGTGATCACTGACTTAAGAATGGATGAAATGGACGGCATGGCTCTACATCGCCAGTTACAAAGTCGTTACCCTTCAATGCCGGTGATTATGATGACAGCACATGGTTCGATACCTGATGCAGTGGAAGCGACGAAGCAAGGTATTTTTGCATTTATTACCAAACCGGTTGATAAAGATGAGCTGTTCGACAGCCTTGCTAAAGCTATTGAGATCCATGGTGTACACGGTGATGAAACACCGACACAAACAAATATTGTCACCCGTAGCGGCGCGATGCTGCATTTACTTGAGCAAGTTAAATTGCTTGGTCCAACGCAAGTGAATGTGTTGATCTCCGGTGCTAGCGGCACAGGTAAAGAGTTGCTTGCACAAGCAATACATCAACATAGCCATGTTAGTGACGGGCCATTTGTAGCAATTAACTGTGGCGCTGTGCCGGGGGAGCTTTTAGAGTCTGAATTATTTGGGCATAAAAAAGGCGCGTTTACAGGCGCAGTAAAAGACCATCAAGGTTTGTTTCAACAAGCTCAAGGTGGGACCCTTTTTCTGGACGAAATAGGTGATATGCCGCTAAATTTACAAGTAAAACTGCTTAGGGTTTTACAAGAGAAAACCATTCGTCCTGTAGGCTTTCAAGAAGAGATCCCAATTGATGTGCGGGTGGTGTCAGCGACTCATAAGAACCTCCCTGAGGCAATCAATAATCAGCAGTTCCGTGAAGATTTATATTACCGATTAAATGTGGTGAACTTAAAACTGCCTCCGCTTTGTGAACGCCGAGAAGATATTAGTTTGCTAGCACAGCATTTTGCAGGTCTAATTGCTAAACGTATGGGGCAAGAGCAAAAGCAGTTTGCCAATGATGCGATGCATGCTTTGGTGCGCTATGATTGGCCGGGTAATATCCGTCAATTACAAAATGTGATAGAGCAGGTAGTAGCCCTTACACCTGGTAAAGTGATTGCCGCTCAGCTAGTTGAGAGTGCATTAAATAGTAATGTTAGTATTGCTGAGCCACTTTCGTTAAATGATGCAAAAAAAGAATTTGAGCGAGATTATTTAATTAATACGCTGAAAATGTCAGCGGGTAATGTTGCCGAAGCCGCAAAGCTTGCGAAACGTAATCGCTCAGATTTTTATAAATTAATCAAAAAGCACAACATTAATGTTGAAAGCTTAATATAAGGAAAAACATGGCGCTTTTTTTAGTCTATCTGGGCGGTCGTATTCAAGGTTGCCACATTGAAATGCACGACGTTCGATTTGTCGTAGGCGATAGCATTGAGCAAACCTACTCAAAACTAAAAGCACAATGGGTGGGTGATAAAAGCAACGTACACATGGATAGCTACATGCAAATTCAGCACATTGATGGTTATCAGGTCGAAGTGGTTGATAGTGCGCATCACCAAGCCGAAAAACTGTATTTTGTGAATTTAGGTGCTTACCGAGCTGATAGTCTTGCGGAGCAACATGATTTTGCATTGTACGTTGCGCGTAGCAGTGAAGAAGCAAAGCAACGCGCTAAAGAGTCTTTATTGGCGGGAATGACTCATCTTCATAAAGATGATTTACACGATGTAGACGATTGTTTTGCGATTGACTTGTTAGATAGCAACTTATCAATCAAATTAACGCCAAGCGGGCAAGCACAAGCAATGAAGCCCGATTGGTTTGGCTATCACGTGTTGTGATCTATTCTTGGTTATCGTTTTTACTGGCAACTTTAAAGGCGATAATCACCAATCCAAACAAGGCAAATGGCAGTGCAGCGAGTAAATACTCAACGGTATGGCTGTCTTGGTAGTTGGGCTGGAGTAGGAAGTGACCTGCAACACAAAGTAAAATAGCCACGAATAAAACGGGCAGTAAAATCAGTTCTTTTTTAGGTGAGTGTTTTTTCATTACAAGGCGTTATATTCCAAAGGTGCGCCATTGTAATGAGCTACCCTTAGCTAGGTCAAACGATATCAATCAGCAATAATACTTAATCAATTTGAGGGATTAAACCTGATGCTAGCGGCGTTAAAAATTTTTCATTTAGAACAACTAAATAGCAAAATTTTTGCCTTGCTATCAACGCGGTTTTCTTGCCTCAAAGTTGCTTACTTAATTAAGCTAATTGATATAGCTTGCTTTGTAGTTTGCTTTATATTGCGCTGTATCAACTTTTTTAGTGTCAGCTTTTACAGGCTGCTTTTTTGGAGCCGCTGGTTTATCGGTTGCTTCATTATAGCTAAATAGCCCCATAATGAATTCAATCTCTTCACGTTGTAATCCAGATCGCATGATGCCCTCCAAAGAATAATTTGCCTTTTGTATTACAAATATTACGTCCTGTAATCTGAATTATCGGTGAATACCTAGTCATTAAACTGTAATCATATGTAACGCAAATATGCTTATTTAATAGGCAGCTCCACAGTAAACACAACACCTGTGCCATCAGCTAAATTTTCTGCCAATACTTTACCGTGATGGTAATCGCAAATAAGCCTTACAATATAAAGACCTAAACCCAAGTGTGGCTGCTGCTGATGTTGCTGACTTCTCACCGAGACCATTGAGTCGAAAATGTGTTCAACTAAACCGTCAGGGAGCAAAGGCCCTTGGTTGCTGATTGTTAATAATGCATGCTGCTCTTGCTTGGTTAAGCTGACTGAAATTGTGCTTTGCGAGGTTTTAAACTCAAGTGCGTTGTTGATGAGCTTATCGAGTAATTGGGCAATAAATTCTGGTGCGCCACTAACATTTAACGGCTCTTTACAAAGCGACAAGGTAAATAGGCTTTCACCATAGGTTATTTGATAGCCCTGCATGCAGCCGGTGATCACCTTGGTCAGGTCAAACTCTTCTGCCTCGGCACTTTGAATACTTTGTTCCAGACGCGTCGCTTCGCTCATGGTGGTAATAATTTTTCCTAACCGCTCAACCCCTTCACTAGCACGGTCGAGGTATTTCTGACTCAGTTCAGATTGCGGCTGCATTTGTAAATTTTCAAGTGATGAGCGTACAACAGCCACAGGCGTACGCAGCTCATGGGAGAGTCGTGATGACATATTTTCTAAGTAATCAGTATAACCACTTAAACGGCTAACAATGTTGGCAAAGCTGCGAGAAAGATCGCCAATTTCGTCATTCGAATCGGCATAAGTAATTTTGCCGGTGATCCGCCCTTGAGCATCAATGGCTTGTTCGGCGTTGTCACGTAAGCGGCGAATACGGCTGGAAATTCTTGAAGCAAAAAAGAACAGTGTCACAGTACCAACAAGCATCACCGCTAAAATGACATTAAATAGCTTTTCTAACGATTTATTACGCAGAGTACGCACGCCGTTGGTGGTTTCTTCTGCGATTACTGCACCTATTACTTTGTCTTGGATCCAAATAGGGTAGGCCGCCGATAAAATAACGGCTTTGTTATCTGGGGTTAAGCGCCATGATGATGCGGGTTTACCATTTAAAGCGCTGGCTATGTGAGTACCTTGCATCGCTGCGACATCATGTAAGGTATCAATAAACTCATTTTCTGGGCGAGTTAAAATTTTATAGTAAAGTGGGTGTAAGTAATCTTGCTCAAAGCGTTGCCACCAGGTTGTTGCGGGCGCATCTTTTAGGCCGTCTGCCCAAACGCCATCGGCATGATGAATTGAGCCAGATTGTGCAAGTACACGATGATGGTTATCGACGACCCAAATTCGGCTGCCACTGTGGCCCATGCCTTTCAAGATACGGTTAATTTCTGGCGAAGGCACTAAAACTGAGCCGATATCATTTGGGTTTTGCAGGTTTGAGGTCGACATTAACTGAGGCTCAACCTTGTCTTCATCCCAATCTTCAATAGCAAAACCAAGCTTATTACCTAGCATCGAAAGCGGAAAACGCAGCTCTATGTTGTAACCCGTGTTGGTACTTTTAAAATAGCCTTGAATTTTAGTGACCGGCTCTTGTGTCGAAGCATCAAAGGCATTAACCCAACCATCTTGGCGGGTGGCCACCACATAGCTTTTAAATTCACCTTCAGGTGTTTTTAACATGATCTGTAAGTGATCATTACGGGTAAAGCTAAGTACATTTTTAGCACGGTACACCAGTGAGCTGTCAGTGACTTTAAAAGCCGCATAGAGGTAGTTTTCGTATTTGCCTACCATGTGATCAAAACTTAGATCACTATCTTGATGATCATTACTTAACCCCTGTAAGTAGCGCTTGTCGTAATGCCAAAATAAGTTTTGATAGGGCTGCCACTCCGACAATTTACCATCAAGTTGAATCGGGTTATTTAGGTTATAGGCATATAAATCTCGGCCTTTTACAACTTGATCTAAAAAGTTGGTTTGCGAGTCAAACAAAGCGGGGCGCTCATGTAATGCGGTTGCGAGTGCGCGGGTGGTGCCTACTAAGGTTTTTTCTTGCCCTTGTCTTAAGAACTTTTCCATTTCCCACACATATTCATAGCCAAGCCAAGGCAATAAAAATAAAAAGCAGGATAAGAAAATAAACTTTGTTCTAAGCCCCAAACGCAGCATTAAGCTTGCTCCCAGCGATAACCCATACCGTAAACGGTATCAATGCAGTCAAATGTATCATCTAAAGCAATAAACTTTTTACGAATACGTTTTACGTGTGAGGTAATAGTGCTGTCATCAACATAAATTTTCGCATCACTCATTAATTCGTTGCGGCTTTTTACATGGCCTGGACGCTGTGCAAGTGAATGTACCATCCAAAATTCTGTCACAGTTAAATCAACCAGTTGCTCTTGCCAAAAAACTTGCATGCGCTGGGTATCTAACTTTAACGGGCCGCGATGTAAAAGAGCGGTTTGATCGGCAGGTTGATCGAAGGCATCAAGGCGTCTAAACAAGGCACCTATGCGAGCAGCAAGATGCGCCATACTGATGTCTTTGGTTAAGTAATCGTCAGCACCCATGCGCAGGCCACATACGGTATCAATTTCGCTATCGCGGGCGGTTAAAAATATAATCGGTAAGGTTTTAGAAAGACTGCGTAATGTTTGGCAAAGTAAAAAACCACCATCCACTTCATGGCCAAGGCCAATATCAACAATGGCTAAATCTGGTAAAGATTGACTAAATGCCAGTTCAGCACTGGCTCTGTCAGCAAAGCCTACAACCTGATAGCCCTGAGCGCTGAGCATTTCTGTGTAGTTTTCGCGGATTGCTGTTTCATCTTCAACGATTGCTATTTTCTTCATTGTTAATACTTACTTAAATTCTTTCTATAGCGAACTATACCTAATTTTTTGCCTTGCGTACTGGCAAAAACGCGATTGCCATTTTTCTGCCACAATTGCTCAGCAGTTTGCCTTTTTTGATCCCCTTTATTGCCATTTCGACTTGTTTTAATAGCTCCATACCAAGTTCGCAACACCAACCAATGTTGCCAAGCAATTAAGTAGAAAAAGGATTAAACCATGAAAAAATTAATTATTGCCGCTGTTATCACGTCTGCTGTATCTGTCGCCCCTTTTGCAGACGCTGCGAGTCAAGCTAAACAAGAAACACCAAAAGAAACAGCCATTGGCTTAGGTGCAGGTGCCGTTGTTGGCGGCCTAGTCGGCGGCCCAGTGGGTGCATTTATTGGCGCGTTTGCTGGTGGCTTAATTGGCGAAAAAGAAGCGGCAGACAACACCATTGATGAACAAGCACACGCATTAGTTGTAATGAAAGAGCAAACCGCTGATTACCAACAAGTAATTGCCGATAACGCCGCCTTAAGTGAGCAGCTTGAATTATTAGCTGACGAAAAAGAGCAGTTACTACAAGCCCAATTGAACACCTTATTGGCCATGACGGTACAGTTTAAAACTGGCTCTAGCGAAATTGCCCCACACTTTGCTAACCAGCTCAATAAAGTCGCACAGTTACTTATTGCTCAGCCAAATCTGGCTATCGACTTAAATGGCTTTGCAGATCAGCGTGGTGATGAGTTGGCTAATTTAATGCTCTCAAAACAGCGTGTAAATGCAGTGCAAAGCTACTTAATTAAACAAGGTGTGCCTCATACGCGCTTAACCGCTACCGCCTTTGGTGAGCAGCAAAGTGTTGCCGATTCAAATAACTACGAAGACAACGTGTTTGACCGCCGCGTAACCTTAACGACACGCCCTGTTTCACAAAGCAGCTTACGCACAGCACAAAGTAACCACTAATTCATCGGTCGATGGAGTGACATATTATGTTGAGTAACCGTACCAAAAGGCTCCTTTTTGGGAGCCTTTTTATCCTCTTATTAGGTTATGCAGTTAACCCTGCATTTGCAGCCAATGCCAGTGCCGAACTACGTTTTTATGATGATTCTAATAGCCAAGTGTCGTCGGGCTTATTAGTGAAAAACGATGTCACTATGACGCTCACTGGGCTTATTAATCATGTTGTTGTTAAACAGCGTTATCAAAACCCGCACCCGTTTGCGGTTAATGCCCGATATGTGTTTCCGTTACCAGATGAAAGCGCAGTTCATGCCATGCAAATGCAAATTGGTGAGCGCATTATCACCGGTAATATTGCCCTTAAGCAGCAGGCTGAACAGCAATTTGAGCAAGCCCAAAAACAGGGTAAACGCGCCGCTTTAGTACGTCAGCAACGTGCGAATATTTTCTCTACTGATGTAGCAAACCTTGGAGCAGGGGAAGAGATTGAAATTACCTTGCAATACCAAGAGATAATCGGCTTTCGAGATGGTGTGTTTTCACTGCGTTTTCCAACTACTATTACGCCGCGCTACGAACCTTTAACGGCAGAACTGCAGCAAAAAGTGAATCTAGAAACAAGAGACGCAGAACAACAGAACGACGCAACAGCTAACACAGCGCAAGTGGCATCAGCGTGGCTAAAGCCTGTTTTTCATCGTGCACAAAGCCAAGAGTCTGATGCGAGCCTAAACCTTGCTATTTCGATGGATATTGGCCTTGAGCTGAGTGATATCAGCGCTAATTTAGCGGGCATGCAAATCGATAACCC
This sequence comes from Pseudoalteromonas sp. S1650, assembly GCF_005887195.1. Lineage (NCBI taxonomy): Bacteria > Pseudomonadati > Pseudomonadota > Gammaproteobacteria > Alteromonadales > Pseudoalteromonadaceae > Pseudoalteromonas > Pseudoalteromonas sp. S1650. The sequence continues at coordinate 37,964 of NZ_PNDF01000034.1, forward strand.
AAGCTTTGGTCGGTACCAGTTATCACTTAATCGTGATGTTCCAATGGATAGAGACTTTGAGCTGACATTTAAGCCCCTTGATAAAGCCCACTCTCAGGCTGCATTTTTTACCGAAACAGTAGCAGGGCAAGAATATGGTTTACTGATGTTAGTACCGCCAAGCGATCACTTTACCTCGCAAGCTCGTCTGCCTCGTGAAATGGTGTTTGTTGTTGATACCTCTGGCTCAATGCATGGCCAATCAATGGAGCAGGCTAAACAAGCCTTGTTTTATGCCCTTTCATTATTGGATGAAAATGACAGTTTTAACATCATAGGCTTTGATAATGAAGTGTCGGTATTAAGTGACACGCCAATGATTGCCAATGACTTTAACATTCGCCGTGCAGAACGCTTTATTTATGGCTTACAAGCCGATGGCGGCACCGAAATAGCAAAAGCACTGACTCAGGTACTTGATGGTAAACACCATGATGGCTTTGTTCGCCAAGTGGTGTTTTTAACCGATGGCAGTGTGGGTAACGAAACGCAGCTATTTAAACAAATTCAAACAGATTTAGGTGACAGCCGACTCTTTACCGTCGGTATTGGTAGCGCACCTAATAGCTTTTTTATGACCAGAGCTGCGGATATTGGCCGTGGTACATTCACTTTTATAAGTAGCACCAGCCAAGTACAGCCCAAAATGCAGCTACTATTTGATAAGCTAGCCCATCCCGCGGTTACAGAGCTTGCACTTGAAGGCGACAAAGCAGCCCTTGAGTATTGGCCATCGCCATTACCTGACTTGTATTTTTCAGAGCCGGTTTTGGTTGCTGTGAAGCTTGATGGCAGTCAGCACTTAACATTAAAGGGGCAGACAAACACAGGGCCAATGACGATTAATTTAGCAACGGCCAATGCCGCAAACGGCGAAGGTATCGCTAGACTCTGGGCAAGACAAAAAATTAAGTCACTACTGCTTTATAATGAAAAGGATGCGGTACGCGCAGAAGTTGAGACATTAGCACTTCAGCATCATTTACTTAGCCCTTTTACAGCCTTTATTGCAGTTGATAACTATGCGGATAATGAGATTGCAGAGCGTTCAATGCAAGTGAGAAACAAACTTCCTAACGGCATGACGCTACCGCAAACCGACGGACAAAGCCGCGTGTTTATGCTAATCGGGTTACTATTACTCGCTTTTTCGTGGTTATGGCAATGGCGACGCTAAAAAAAGCGCTGCCAGTTTGCAGCGCCTTACTTGGCATCGCATTGTTTGTGAATGGTGGCTATATGCAGGCGAAAGCTTGGCTGGCTCAGGCTCTGATTGAATCTGCTTGGCAGCAAGCTTTGCAAAGTCCTAATCAGCAAGTGAGGCCTTGGTTTTACGCCGATGGTTATGTCACTGCACACATAGAATGGCCAAGCCAGCAGCAAGAATTGACTGTATTTGCTGGTGCATCGGGGCGAAACCTCGCGTTTGCCCCCGGGCATTTTTTGCCAAGCGGTGAACTTGGCAGCACAAATGGGGTGCTGATTGCGGGTCATAACGACACCCACTTTGCATTTCTAAAACATGTCAAAGTGGGTGAGCAATTCAGTATGCAATTGCAAAATGGCCAAATTGAACACTATCAAGTTCGCAGCATTGATGTTATTCATCAAAGCGAGCAAGGGTTTTTAGCACAATCAGGCCTTTATTTATTAACCTGTTACCCTTTTGACTCGTTAGCTTCAGGGACAGATTTTAGATTATTGGTGTCGGCTGATAAATTATCGTCTACGTCAACTTTCAGTTCTTGATGACGTTGGCTAACAATAACACCGGCAAATACCACCGCAATACTCACCCATTGCCAAAGTGTCAGAACTTCGCCAAGTAAAATGGCAGACAAAATTAACGCAAAAATTGGAATGAGGTTTGAGTAAGCAGCAGCGGTTAACACCGACACCTTACTGATGGCGTAATTGTACATGCCATAGCCGCCTAAAGTGACACATGAGCCTAAATATAAAATGCTCAGTAGGGCACTTAAGTCGTGCTGATTTTCGCTGGGTAGTTCGATGAAAAATAAAAAAGGCGCAAAGAATAAGCTACCGCTGAACCCTTGAATTGCTATTAAGGTCAGCGGTGAGTAACGAGCGACTAAGTGTTTTACGCTCACGGTATAAAACGCGGCGCACACCATCGCCATCAACTCTAAAAAGTTACCAAGCAGTGGGTTAGGGGCTTGCTCAGTACTTGGTGATAATAGCGTTAATAAAATACTGCCGCCAATACATAAGGTAAAACCAACGACAATGGCTTTACTGATGTACTCTTTTAAAATTAAGAACGCCAAAATAGCGACGATAATTGGTAAACAAGAGACAATCACCCCAGCTTGCGATGCCGAAGTGTATTCAAGGGCATGCCCTTCAAATAAATAATAAAAACAAGGCTCAGCCAGTGACATACCAATTAAGTACTTCCAGTCGCCTGGTTTGAACTCAAAGCGGATTATATAGCGCCATAAACATAAGCTAATCAATAGGGTGGTTAGCATTCTTAAAAAAATCACTAACACAGGATCATAAACATTGATTGCATGCTTTAAAGCAATGTAAGAGCTACCCCATAAAAAGGTCGCGATAATTAAGCATAAACTGGCTGGCATAGGCGTCGCTATTGAGTAAAAAAACGAGAGCGCGATCCTAGCATGAATTTTTTTAACTTGTTCAAAAACTGTTAGCTGGTATATATAAATTCTCTTTTTTATTACAGAATATAAGAATCAAATGCAAAGGCCACACGTCGTTGTTGTAAAGCTGGGCACAAGCGTGCTGACAGGCGGTACCGACAAATTAGATAAAGCACACATGGTTGAACTTGTTCGCCAATGTTGTGAATTAAAAAAACAGGGTTATCAGGTTGTTTTAGTATCAAGTGGCGCGGTTGCTGCAGGTCGCGAGCAACTCATTACCCCCTGTGGTCGCTCTTTGATTGAAAAACAAATGCTTGCCGCAATTGGCCAAGGGCAGCTTATTCATATTTGGCAGAGTCTGTTTGCTTTGTATGGTGTGAATGTAGGGCAAATGCTACTGACCCGCGCCGATGTAGAAGACCGTGAACGTTACTTAAATGCTCGCGATACTTTAAATGCACTACTCGCTCACAATGTGGTGCCAATTATCAACGAGAACGACGCTGTAGCCACCGCCGAAATTAAAGTCGGTGATAACGATAACTTATCTGCTTTAGTCGCAATATTAGCGAATGCTGAAAAGCTGTTATTGTTAACTGACCAAGAAGGCTTATTTACAGGCGATCCTCGCTCTGATGCCAATGCAACACTTATCAATGAAGTTGAGCATATTAATGATGAGCTTAGAGAGCTCGCTGGTGGCAGTGGCACCACCCTAGGTACCGGTGGTATGGCAACCAAACTGCAAGCAGCCGATATTGCACGTCGCGCCGGTGTTGAGGTAATTATTGCCAAAGGCGCAGGCAAAAATGTGATTTTAAATTGCATGGCCGACAAGCTCCCTGGTACACGCTTTTTAAAACTCACCGCACCAAAAGATGGCCGCAAAAAATGGTTACTTGCAGGGCCTAAAAGCACGGGGCAATTAGTGATTGATGATGGCGCAAGCCTTGCGCTTAGAGAACGTGGCGCAAGCTTACTGGCAAAAGGCGTAAAGACTGTGAAAGGGCAGTTTGAGCGTGGTGATGTGATTGAAGTGGTGACCTGCCAAGGGCAATGTATTGCTAAAGGCCTTGTTAACTTTAACCATCAAGAAATTGATCAAATTAAAGGCTGTCATTCATCGCAAATAACTGAGTTGCTTGTATTTGCACCAAGCAGTGAAGTCATTCACCGAGATGATATGATTTTGTTATAGTTTTTTAGTAATTCTAGCAAACTTAACTAAACTAAAGTTATGTTTTATTTTGGGGGCTTCTAAATGGCTTCTAATGCTTGCGGGCATGACTGGGTAGTCACTATAACGCAACAGGAAGAAGAGCCTGAGTTAGACAGTGCACTGATAAATGCTGTTGCTGAATTAGGTGAGTTTACACGTTTTGCAATCTATATTAATAAAACCTTTAATATTGGTCTTCCCGCACGGCTGTTAAATAAGAACACAGCCATTGAGGAGCTTAGCGAGCAAGAAGTCCTAGACTTATTGGCAAAAGTCAGTCGCAATAAAATTCGGATTAGCCGTGATTGTGGGGTGATATCGACATATGTGCCAATTTATTACACTGGCAATGTTGTCGGTATACTTGTTGTTGAATCTGATAAAGAGTTAACCGAGCGCTGCAGTATGCTAGCTATTTATATGCTGAATATCTATGCGAATCAGCTCTCTTTATTACATAAATCACAGCAGGATCCACTTACTGAACTTCTTAACAGGCAAACATTTGATAAAAAAGTGATTGAGATAGCTGCCAATACAGCGGTCGAGCATGACTCTAAGCAGTGTCATTGGTTCCTTGCTATGGTCGATATTGATCATTTTAAACGTGTTAATGATAACTATGGTCATGTAATTGGTGATGAGGTTATTTTACTTGTGGCACAGCTTTTAAAAAATAACTTTCGTATTGAAGATTACGTTTTTCGCTACGGCGGCGAAGAGTTTTCTGTGTTATTTCAAGCAAGTGACGAGTTAGATGCACGAAATGCACTTAATCGTTTTCGCTCCTGTGTTGCTCAATACCCATTTCCTCAAGTAGGCAACTTAACAGTGAGTAGTGGTTTTATGCCAATCTACGAGTTTGAAATGGTTGCCAGCCTTGTGCAAAAAGCCGATCAGGCCTTATACCATTCTAAAAACAGCGGTCGTAATTGTGTCACTGCCTATTCCGAACTAGATATTCAACAAAGCCAACCTCAAGATGATTCAATTGAGCTGTTTTAAGGTGTTGCAGCGCGCTTAGCTGTGTTAAAATTGCTCACTATTTTTTTGAACCCTATGAGAAGGTAAGATGAAGTTTGTTCGTTGGTTGTTAGGCCGCATCATTTTGTTTTTTGATTTTGTATTCACGCCACGTAGTAAAAAGCGCCCGGCAGCAGAGCAAGCCGCGCTTGATTCAGTGACATCACAATTTAAACTATATCAATTTAAAGCCTGTCCATTTTGCGTGAAAGTACGTCGTGCCATAAAACGTCAAGGCCTTTCAGTTGAAACCCGTGACGCCAAAGATAACGAGCAATTTCGCCAAGAGCTATTAGAGCAGGGCGGAAAAGTAAAAGTTCCTTGTTTACGCATTGAAGAAAACGGCCAAGTGACTTGGTTGTATGAATCAAACGATATCATTGCTTATTTAGATAAAGTCGCGGCATAAAGCGGCTTTTCACTTCGATTATAGCCCGTGCTGTGCTAGCATTTGGGCAAATTTTTTAATTGTCTTTTGAGAGATATAACCATGACAATTCGCACCCGTGTTGCTCCGTCACCGACTGGCGACCCGCACCTAGGTACTGCATATATCGCATTATTTAACTACTGTTTTGCTAAGCAGCAAGGCGGTGAGTTTGTGTTACGTATTGAAGATACAGACCAAGTTCGTAGTACTCCAGAATCAGAGCAAGCTATTATGGATAGCTTACAATGGTTAGGCTTAAACTGGGATCACGGTCCAGATGTAGGCGGTGAGTTTGGCCCATACCGCCAATCTGAGCGTAGCGATTTATATAAGAAATTCGCGCATCAGTTAGTTGAACAGGGTAAAGCTTTTTACTGTTTTGCTACGAGCGAAGAACTAGACCAAATGCGTGAAGAGCAAATGGCCGAAGGTCTACGCCCTAAATACGATGGTCGTGGTTTAAATCTTTCTGAAGATGAAATTAAAGCAAACCTTGAAGCGGGTAAGCCTTACGTAATCCGTATGAAGATCCCAAGCGAAGGCACGTTTAAGTTTAACGACTACCTACGTGGCGAAATTGAGATCCCATGGGAAAATGTAGACATGCAAGTGCTACTTAAAGCAGATGGTTTCCCAACTTACTTCCTTGCCAACGTTGTTGATGATCATCACATGCAAATTAGCCACATTTTCCGTGGTGAAGAGTGGATCAATTCAGCGCCTAAGCTATTAAAATTATATGAAGACTTCGGTTGGGAAGCGCCAGTACTAGGTCACTTACCGTTACTGCGTAACCCAGATAAGTCAAAATTATCGAAGCGTAAAAACCCAACTTCAATCAACTACTATAAAGAAATGGGTTACCTTCCAGAGGCACTATTAAACTATTTAGGCCGTATGGGTTGGTCAATGCCAGACGAGCGTGAAAAGTTCACCTTAGCAGAGATGATTGAACACTTTGATATGAAACGAGTGTCGCTTGGCGGCCCAATTTTCGATATCGATAAGCTTAGTTGGTTAAACGGTATGTGGATCCGTGAAAACTTATCTGATGCAGAGCTAATGCAGCGTTTTGTTGATTGGAAATTTAATACCGAGCTATTCGCTAAAGTATTGCCAGAAGCTAAAACACGTATTAATACGCTTTCTGACATGGTTGACCTTGCGGGCCACTTTGTAGGTGGTATTCCAAGTTATGAGCCTGCGCTATTAACAGCAGGTAAAGCTGATGAAGATGTAATCCGTCAAGCATTGCAGTTCTTCATCTGGCAATTAGAAGGTTTACGTAGTTGGGAAAAACCAGCGATTTTTGCTATCGCAAAAGAAGTGGCGACTTTCCATGAGTTGAAGATTAAAGACTTCCTAGAGCCAATCTTTGTGGCTATCACAGGTAAGACATCTTCAACATCAGTACTTGATGCGATGGAAATTTTAGGCTCTGACTTATCGCGTGCTCGTTTACGTGTTGCTTTAGCACATCTTGGTGTGTCTAAAAAGCAAGCGAAAAAAATTGAGCGTGCATACCGCGATTATCCGCAAGCTTAATCATCCTTTAGTTTTATAAACCGAGCTTTATGCTCGGTTTTTTTATATTTAAATCAAAGTTACCCCAGATTTAACTTGTAAATAGTGACTGCTCTAATAGTATTAAACATGCACAATTTATCACTTGTATGAATATCTTAAGAAAGCAGTATAAGGTGACTGCAAGCGAGGGATTTTTGAAGCTAAGGCAAATGCTTTAGTCAGTTTTCAAGGAGAAAGTGATGTTTAAATACATACTGGCCTGCGTGGCCATTTTAGGCTTAAGTTTACCAAGTGTCGCTGCTGATAAACCCAATGTACTTGTTATTTGGGGCGATGATGTTGGTATGTGGAATATTAGTGCTTACCATCGAGGTATGATGGGAGGCAGTACACCTAACATTGATAGCATTGCGAATGATGGCATGATATTTATGGATCATTACGCACAGGCCTCGTGCACTGCTGGCCGCGCTGCATTTATTACTGGTCAGTATCCTATGCGTACAGGTCTCAGTACCGTAGGTCTTCCTGGCGCACCACAAGGTTTGCAAGAGAAAGATCCAACCTTAGCAACCATGCTCAAATCAAAAGGTTACGTTACAGGCCAATTCGGTAAAAATCACTTAGGTGATCGTGATGAACACTTACCTACAAATCATGGCTTTGATGAATTTTTTGGTATCTTATATCACCTCAATGCAGGTGAGTATCCAGAGCAGCAAGATTATCCTCAAGACGCTAAAACACAAGAAAAGTTAGGCTTAAAAATGCGTGGAGTCATTCATTCAAAAGCGCTTGGAAATGGCAAACAAGAGATTAAAGATCTTGGCCCATTTGGGAAAGAGCGTCAGCGTAATTTAGACCAAGAAGTACTTGTAGAGTCAAAACGCTTTATTCGTGATGCAGTAAAACAGAATAAACCTTTCTTCGTGTGGCATAACACAACTCGAATGCATTACCAAACTAACCTTAATAAAGCTTATGACGGTAAAACTGGCTTTGGTTTATATGCTGATGGTATGACCGAAATGGATGATGATGTAGGTGAGTTACTTAACTTACTTGATGAACTTAAAGTCGCTGATAACACAATAGTGATGTTTTCTACCGACAACGGTGCCGCATCAAACTCATGGCCAGATGGTGGTAATCAGCCATTTCATGGTGAAAAAGGCGTTGGTGGCTGGGAAGGTGGCTTCAGAGTACCTATGGTTGTTAAATGGCCGGACCATATTCCTAAAGGTGTGAGCACCGGTGAGTTCATGACAATGGAAGATTGGATGCCAACGATTATGTCGTGGGTTGGCGATAAAGATTTAAAAGCTAATTTATTAAAAGGTACCAAAATCAATGGTCAAAAGTATAAGGTTCATTTAGATGGTTTCGATCAAAGTGATATCTTACTAAACAATGGTAAAACAAAGCGTAAAGAGTTTTATTATTTCACCGAAACGACCTTTCATGGAATGCGTTACGGTGACTGGAAATTAATCTTTACGGAACAAAATCATTGGTTTAGGTCTACACAGCAAGCCCTTACTACACCTTATATTATTAACCTAAAAATGGATCCATTTGAGCGTTTCATTGATGCTAGGGGGTATGATGAGTGGGCAGAAAACCGTAGTTGGATTTTAGGCCCAGCAGGTAATCAAATTGCAGAGTTTGTAAAAACCTTTAAGGCATTTCCGCCTAGTCAAGAGAGTATGTCAGTACAAGTGGGTAGTGTTGCTGAAATGATTTCTCAGCAAGCGTTAAACCGCTAAAAACGATAGGCTTTACCAGAACACAATGTTGCAAAATGACAGTTTTGCTCATCGCTGGTAAAGCCTTTACTGCTTAGAATTTGAAAACCATGATCCAGCTCAAGTTATAGTTGCATAAGAGTTATACGATTTACCACTGCATAATCATAATTAATTGATTAATAAATCAATTTAATCTTCATTTCTTACCTAAATTAAATATGCTACTTCTATTTTGTACTCAGAGATATTGTATATAGAAACGCTATATTACCCACCTTTGGTAACTTTAATGTTAACAGTGTGTACAAAACGCTACACGAATGTACGTCATTTTTGATTCTCCCTGTGGTTATATTGTTACTACAAGCGTTGAAATGGAAATTCAAAAAGCTTGAATAACTATTCAAACTAACTATCCAGGGGATACTTTATGAAAGTCAAAACACTTTCGATCGCTGTTGCTGCAGCTCTCTATAGTGCTAGTGCTGCACATGCAGTCGGTGTTGAGAACAATCAAGTTAAGCACCAATTAAAAGCACCAAATATTACATTTGAAGAAGTGAAAGCATTTTCCAAAGAGTTCGAGCAAGGTAACTCTTCAAGCATGCTACAAAACGATGGTTTAAATGTTCAATTAAATAGCCAAGCAAGCAAATTTAAAGAAGAAGGTCTGGGTGGCGAACATATTTATATTATTCGTTTACGTGATAACTCTGTTGCTCTTGAAGCTAGAGACTTAACTTCGTCTTTATCAAAATCTATGCAAGCTCAAGGTATTACCAAAGTTTTTGAAAAAGGTCAGCCTGCAATTTCAGCCGTTACAGAATATCAAAACAAGCTTTATTCGAAACAACGTGCTGTTATGCAAAACGTAACGGCAGTTACAGGGCGTACAGAGATGCGCCGTCAATTCACTAAAGCGCTAAATGGTTTCTCTGTAAAAATGACAGAGCAAGAGGCATTACAGGTCGCTTCGCTTGGCTCTGTTGTATCAGTAATGCGTTCTAAAAATTATGATTTACTTTCAGATGAAGGCCCTAAGCACATCGGTGCTGATCAAATTTGGGATGGAACAAGTGTTCCAAGTGGGATCAAGGGCAAAGGTGAAGGCCAAATCATAGGTATTATTGATACAGGTATTAACTCAGATCACCCGTCATTTGCAGCTGTGGGTGCTGATGGTTATGAGCATGAAAACCCATTTGGTGCGGGCGTTTATGTTGGTGACTGTGTTGAAGAGCCAGAAGAGATTCAATGTAATAACAAACTAATTGGTGTACGTTCTTACGATGTGATCACAGATGCGTTTGATGCCATGATCCCAGGCTGGCCAGCGATTGGTGAAGATTATCAAGGTCATGGTTCGCATGTTGCGTCAACTGCGGCAGGTAACGTAGTCAAAGACGTTCCATATATGCTACCTAGTTTTGGTGAAAATACTGATGGCAATATCTTGAAAGAGGGTTTATTCCCTGAAATCTCAGGTGTTGCACCGCATGCAAATATTATTTCTTATCAAGTATGTTACCCATCAAGTGAAGAATACGCAGGTTGTCCTGGTGAAGCGCTTGTAGCAGGTATTGAAGATGCAATTTCTGATGGGGTTGATGTAATCAACTTCTCAATTGGTGGAGCCGACTCAAACGTTTGGGCCGATCCAGTACAACTTGCATTCTTAGCAGCGCGTGAAGCGGGCATCAATGTTGCCGCGGCAGCAGGTAACAGCGGTCAGGGGTGTGGCGCAGCTGAATGTTTTGGCTATTTAGATAACTCGTCGCCGTGGCTTGCGCAAGTTGCAGCAACAACACATGGCCGTACTGTTGTCGTTGAAACTGCAGTTGAATATGCGGGCTTTGCTGATGAAACGATGGGTTCTGAAGTACCAAGTTGGTCAGATATGGGGTTAGTTGGCGGTGCCATTAATAGCGAAGAAATTACCGGCGTTGTTGTCTGGGCTAAAGACTATGAAGACGTCAATGGCTTTAAAGACTCTGATGGATACTGTACTGCCGATTATCCTGAAAATACGTTTAATTTCTACAACGATGGGACAGAAATAGCTGGTGCGGCTGATGGCAGCACGAATGTTATTGTAATCTGTCAACGTCACTCAGCTACAGATACAGCTGCCAATGCTCGTACCGCAAAAGTAGATCATGTAAAAGCCGGTGGCGCTGATGGTTTCATTATGTTCAACCGTGACAGTGATCAAGCTACAGTACCTGAGGCTTACTCATTACCAGGCGTTCATTTTACCTATGATCAATGGAATGGTGTGTGGCCCGATGACGGTTTAGAAGATTGGGTTGATAGCACATCAGAGAAAGGTCATATGATCACTATTAAGCCAACAGTGATTGAGCGCCGTGTTGATGCTGAAGATGCTGATTGGTTAGCAACCTTCTCATCGCGTGGTCCATCTTATTCGAATGTTGAAGTACTAGCTCCAACACTTGCAGCTCCTGGTGTTGATATTTATGCGGCATACTCTGATGAGCATCCTTTTGTGGCACCACATGGTCAAGATTATGCAGCGATTAGCGGCACGTCTATGGCATCACCTCATGTTGCCGGTGCTATGGCATTACTGCGTCAGATTCATCCTGAGTGGAGTGCGGCCGAGATTCAATCTGCACTATCAATGACTGCCGAAAACGTAGTTAAGTACCATCGTTTAAACAGTGAAAATGATGTTGTTGCTGATGCTAAAATTTACCGTGCTGGTGCAGGTCGAATCAATGTTGCATTAGCAGCTGAAGCAGGTTTTGTTATGGACGAAACAGCCGACAACTTCTTAGCGGCTGATCCATATAATGGCGGTACACCTCACAAACTTAACTTACCAAATTTGGTTAACTTTTCTTGTGCACCAGAGTGTCAATGGGTTCGAACTATCAAAGCAACAGAAGATGGAACCTGGACTGTAAGCCATGAAGATGTTGAAAACTGGGCATTTGATGTTAATTCACAAACCGCTCAAAATGGTGTGAATATTGATATCTTCCCGAAAACTTTCACACTGAAAAAAGGTGAAACGCAAACAATCATTGTTAAAGCATCAATCATGGATACCCAAGATTGGTTTAGTAACTCAGAAGTTGAGCTTCATACCAACCTTGTGTTCCAAGCTGAAGAAGCTGGTATCCCAGATGCACATTGGCCAGTAGCGTTTAAATATGACCGCGGTAATTTACCATCTTCATTAGAAACAACTGCTCATTCAAATGTAGGCACTTATGTTGCTAAAGGTATTGTATTACCGAGTGTTGAAGCACTTGTTGCACGCGCATATGAGCCGGTTAAAGCAGATATCACTACAGTAACTTTGCCAAAAGATGATGAGCGTACTTTCCCGTGGGCTATGAATCGAACAGAAGAAGTTGATGCTAGTGATATTCTAGATGAAGCAACATTTACTAAGTTTGTTACTGTGCCTGCGAACGCAAAACGTTTTATTGCTGAAAGCGTAGGTGTTGAATCCGAGTTAGAAGGTACTTTAAAAGTCGGTAATGCTATCGTCTATGTAGGTAAAGATTATAACGGTGATGGTATTGTTCAGCCGCAAGACGAGATCTTATGTGTATCTAACCATATCATTTACAATAACTTCTGTAATATTAACAACCCAGAAGAAGGTGAATACTGGGTTGTAATTTACAACTCAAATGAATCATCGGTTGGTGCGTTAGAAGAAACCTTTAAACTTGCCACAGCCGTTGTGTCTGACCAAGAGGCGTCAGGAATGACAGCCAGCCTTCCTAGCAGTGATGGCCAAAACACTGTTGAAATGACTGTTAATTGGGATATGGAATTTGATTCAGACAGCGTTTACTACTCTTTGCTTGATGTGGGCACATCGGCCGTAAATCATGGCAACCTAGGCTCTATTCCATTTAAGCTTAACCGTGGCAATGATGTTGCTCACCTTGATGCGCCATATACAGGTGCAAAAGTGGGCGATATGGTGCCTTACACATTTGAAGTATTAGCGAATAACTCAGGTATAGATCGTGAGTTCTCACTAGAACTTGATATTCCTGCTGGTCTTGATATCAAAGCAGAAAATGTAATGGTTTCAACAGCATCTGAAATCAACGTTGAAATTGCTGACGGTAAAGTGATTGTAACGGGCACACAAGCGGATACCCGAGATGTAGAGCCAGATTACATCGTCACTGATAACATCACTGATGAAATGTGTCGTACACCTGATTTTGGTAACTCAAACCCAGGCGGTTATGTCGACTTATCTGAGTTTGGCATTATGCCTATGCTTTCAGGCTTCGATGAAAGTAATCTATATAATTCACGAAGTGGTTATTCGTTACCAATAGCAAGCTTTTACAATGGTGCATTTGACACATTCAGTCTGTATAACAATGCTGATAATACAAATATCCAAAACTCGATAATTCAAATTCGTGGTATGGGGACAGTGAATACAGGCGGTAGTCGTTACTTCTTCCCAGTGCATAATCCGTTTCCTTATGAAACATTCCCTTATGAGAATATGGGTCCATTATGGCGTGGTTGGGAGTTTGCAGAGAGCGGCTTATTACGTTCAGTAATGTCAGTGGGTTTATCGTCTAACGAAGGGATCTCACTTGCAAGTACAACAACAGGTTGGGGTATTATTGAGTGGGATAACGCGTCAGATTACGACAACCCTGTTTATGATCGTGAAACGGGTCAATACACTTACACTAAACGTGATAACTCATTTGACTTCCAAGTGCTGTTTAATGCCAATACGCGCTTTGGTAAAGGCGAGCATGAAATTTACTATGCATACGATAATTTAGATTTTGGTACTACTCGTCCTGCTGGAAGTATCGGTTTACAAGGTTTCCGCGGTGCACAATATCAATACGGTCCTCTTGAAAGCTATCGCGGTATTCAGATTGCTTATAACAACTTAGATGAAGTAATCAGCGATGGATACGTAGTATGTATGGACTATGTTGGTCCAGAGTCATCACAATTTGAAGTCACCGCATGGGCCGAAGTTATGCCAACCGCTACAGGTCAAACACTTGAAGTTGCAGCTAAAGCAGCAATCTCGGGTCTGAATGATATGACTTCAACTGCAACACTGGCGATCCCTGGTAACATCACAGTGATTGCACTTGATGATATGGTGACAGAAGAGTACACATCTATTTCATTTGAGGTTCAGCATATCGATGAGATGAATTCAAGAAATGAAATATCTGTAATTGTAGATAACGCAAGCTATGAAGTAGATGGTGATACGGTAACCATCACCCCTGAACAATATTTCTATGGCGATATTGATGTAACGGTTGTGGTTTCTGATATAGAAAACCCAACTGATAAAGCTGAAACATCATTTGTCTTAACTGTTAACTCAGATGGTGTTGATAAACCAACTGCTGTGACACCAGAGTCAAAAGAAAAAGGAAGCTCAAGCGGCTCTTTAGCATGGATAACAGTGTTATTAGCTGGTTTTGCCGGTCTTCGTCGCCGTATGAAACGAGACTAAACACTCCCTAAGTGTGTTATGTAGCAAAGGGCCTTCGGGCCCTTTTTTTGTCATTGAGTAAATTAAATAATGGAATTTAATAACTAAAACTGAAAACCTATGTAGCAAAATGTACAAGCTATTTAATATTTCTTTCAGTATGTTAGTTTGACGATAGTAGATAAAATAAGTCATTTTACTGCGTTGTGTGGCAAAAAAATTATACAAAAATGTATGCAAACGCTATGATCGCCCCAGTACAGAAAGGGCTAAAAAAGTTTTAGTTTATTAAGTTAGTATAGTAGTCGTTTATTTCGGCATTAAGGTGAGTTACGTTAATGAAAAGGTTGTTTGGTTCAATGTGTTGCTTAGCTGCATCAACTGCATTTGCGCAGGATGATGTTAAGCAGCCGCAATTGATTAAAAAGTCTACTTTTCATGCAAGCGTTACGCTAGGCTACGGTGGTATTGAGAACCCAGTACTTGATGCCGATGATGTTATTTCGCCAATTCTGCCAAGCTTGGCTTATTATGGTGATAGCTGGTATTTCGATGATTTTTCTATTGGTTACAGCTTATTTGAATCTGAGAAATTTTATATTGATTTACTGGGGCGCTTTAATGATGATGGCTTTTTCTTTGAGTTAGATGGGGTAGATAAACTCTACGCGACAGGTGTGGTTCGTTCTAGTTCAGGTCGACCTACAATTCCAAGTGCTTCACCAATTAACTTAACACCGATAGAGCGCAACCTTTCTTATATGGCTGGCTTTTCATCAGCTTTAAATATTTATGACGACATTTGGTTGAGTGCGGCATACGTGCACGATATAACCAATGTTCATAATGGCTATGAAATCTTATTCAATGGCTACCAAGCATTTACACTGTTTTCCGGTATTGCTGGCATTGAGGCTGGTATAAACTACAAAAATGAAGAGTTAATTGACTATTACTACACGGTTAGCCCCACTGAGAGCAAAACTCGCTTATTAAGTTATAATTTAGAAAGTGCCACCAATTACTATTTAAAAGTAAGCTACGAGTATCCGATCAGTGATAATTTTAGTGTTGATTTCAAACTAAAGCACACTTGGCTTGATAGCAATTTAGCTAACTCACATATGATTAATAAAAATGGCTATTTCTCAGGTTTTACTGGCATTACATACCATTTTTAGGCCAACTGATTGAGATTTGAGCGCCGCCGGTTTCGAGGTTATTGGCTAAACCAATTTTACCGCCATGCCAGCTAGCAATACGATGCACGATATAAAGTCCTAATCCATAACCACTCGCCAATTTATCTCCTTCACCTTGTTTGAATGGTTCAATTAACGCATCAGCATTTATAGGCAATCCTGGTCCATCATCTGTGACGCTTATCAAGTAATTACCTGCTTTCTCTTCAGTTCTTATATAAATAGTGTGCTTTGCGTATTTTGTGGCGTTGATCAGTAAGTTTTGTACCGCGATTGCCATAAAGCTTGTTTCGCAAAAAGCAGCGTCAACCCCAAGAGTTGGAATAAATTTGAGTTCTTTGTATAAATCAAATTTAGCTATTTCCGTGTTGATCAGTTTAGTTAAGTTAACTTTCTCCTGATTAAACACACTTTGTTGATGCTCTAAACGAGCAAACGATAAATATTGTTCTAAGCGCAATTCAATCTCATCGATATCACGCTCTATTTGGCTACTTTCTAACGAATCTAGTTCTGCGATTGATAACGCAAATCGCATACGCGAGAGTGGGGTACGAATTTCATGAGAAATAATGCGGGATAAATCGCTATGAAGCTGCACAAATTTGTTGATACGCTCTGACATATCAGTAAAGGTGTTTGCAAGCGGTGCAATGGATGAATTTGGTTTTATATCGAGCTCTATTCGTTGCGGTTTTTTGCTGAAGCGGTAGGCTGCACGTTGCAATAAGCTCAAATCACGAAACACTGGGCGTATAAACAATAAAATCATCACACCAAGCAAAAAATAAAAGGCGAAAAAAGCAAACCAGTCAGTTTTTGCGTGTGAAATCAGGTTAATGGGGCCAACTTTTTGAATGCTACCATTACTGCCCTTGAGATATATAAATTGCTGATTATGCTCAGTGACACTGATAATACCGTCATGATTAAACGTGTCGAGCAAAGAATCAGGCAATGCAATTTCACTTATGCTTAGGCTACTGATCCGCGAGTCTTTTTGCTCTGCTATTTGTGTAAGTTCAGCAACACTAATTTGTATACTCGGCACATGCTTAGAAAAAAACTCATTATAAAGCTGACCAAACGCAAGAACTAAAGCAATTAAGCTTACTGTGATAATCAGGTAAAGCTTAAAAAATTGCTGCTTCATAGTTTTGAAATATCCAAACTGTAGCCTTTGCCTCGCACCGATTTAATATCCAACGAATTTTTATGGCTGCTTATCGTATCTTTGAGTTTTTTACGTAATCGGCTCACTTTTAAATCTATAGCGCGGTCTAGTCCGTCATACTCACGGCCAATGACATGTTTAAACAGCACTTCGCGAGAGACTGGCTGCGGCATATTCTTCGCTAGATAGGCGATAATATCAAATTCACTCTCGTTTAGGTTCAGAGCAGTATTATGAAAGTAGATATCACGCTTTTTACTGTCTATGCGTAAACAGTCGCTGTGATCTGAAAAGCTATCTTGGTTTACAGTGTGGGCGATGATTGTTTTAATTTTCGCTAATAATAGCTCAGGTTTAATGGGCTTTATTAAGTAGTCGTAAGCACCTAAGTTTAGGCCTTTAATTTGTGATTGCACTGAGTCTAAAGCTGTTAAAAAAATAACAGGACAGGTGTATTTTTCTTTTAGTTGTGAAATTAATTCAAAACCATTGCCATCAGGTAACATCACATCACAGATAATCAATGAGGGAATAAAGGTAATTTCACTACTACGGTAATCTTCAGCTGTATTAAATACATCAATGGTATAGCCGTGTTTTAATAAAAATGTTTGAATTAAATTGGCTAGTTTCACATCATCTTCAATTAAAAAAATATGCTGCATCATAAACTCCAGCCAAAGCGCCGCTTTATACGGTAATCTTTGGCTTCATAGCTAACTATTGAGAGACGCTGCTGTTTAACAACGTTGCTGCTCAAAGGGTTAATTAACTTAACGGTAAGAGGGTATTCTGTTTTGATTAAAAACTGTTTGGCTATTAATCCTGTTTGCGTGTAGCACTGAGTGTAATGAGGGCGTTGGGTTACTTCTAAACAAAGTTCTTCATAAGGAGCAACTCGAAAATGAACTTGCACATTAAACTCGCAGGCTTTTTGTTTTGCTTCTGTCACACAGACTGTTGGTGAAACTTTAAAAAAGACCTGTTCAGCTTTATCTTCAGCTTGAGAGTAACAGCAAAAACAAAAAAGCAGAGCCGCCCAGCTTAATCGGTTTATCATTTAACCAAGTCCCTGAGCGATTGGTCGTCTAAATTTCAAAGCAATATTTACCATTAAAAACAGATGAAACCATTCAAAATCATAGTGAGTATTCATTTATTTACCGCTTATTATCATTATTATTTATGCAGTCTATATGAGTTATTTCATGATAAAAAAGCGCGCTTATCATACCTCATTTATTTCATTAGCTACAAATTGCCTTACATTAAAGCTTGTGTTTCAGAGTTTTTTGTAGTGCCTCGTTCAGATCTTTATTAGCTTGTTGTTTTAAAAGATAAAGTGAATTTATATTTGTTTTTATGTAATAATTTTTCACTATATAAATGCGCTATTAGTTTTTACTATTCACGCTTATTTGTTAATTGTTTCGTACAAATTGATACAATTTGGTGCGCGCTCTGAAAGTAATTAGTCTTTCACAAAGTTAATATAGAAAATGATACTCAACAGATTCGACCTCTGTTTGCTTTTTTTCTGATAGTATAGATAGGTTATAAGTAGTTTAAGCAGTGAACAAATATGTTAAGTCCTTATTATCAGCAGCATGCTGATTACGTTTCTATCTCACGCGAGCAAGGCTGTCGCTTTGCTAAGTTAGTGGCGGATGATTTCAATCCGTTACACGATAAAGATGCTAAAAAGTTTTGTGTGCCGGGCGATTTACTTTTTTCGCTGGTTTTAAACCGCTATGGTATTAGTGAAAAAATGGAGTTCACTTTTGCCGGTATGGTTGATGAAAATTCAAAGCTGACTTTTCCTGAAGGTGCTGATGAGTTTGCTATCACCGATGGCGAAAAAGTGATGCTAAAAGTAAAGCGTGAAGGGGCTGTTAGCCAATGTCCTGAGTTAACAAATAGCTTAATAAAAAACTATGTTGAGTTTTCTGGTACTACCTTCCCACATGTCATCATTCCATTAATGGGCAAGCAAGATGTGATGATCAACCCAGCCCGCCCAATGGTGATTTACGAATCAATGTTGATTAACCTTGACCGCCTTGATATCAGTGCACCTGAATTAGAGTTTGCTGAGCCTGATTTTGAGTTTACTGGCAAACGCGGAAAAATTACGCTTCGCTTCAACCTGTTAGAAAATGGCGAAAAAGTAGGGGCGGGTGAAAAGCACATGCTTGTATCTGGCATTCGTGATTATTGCCAAACAACGGTTGATGACCTAATTAGTTTTTATAATCACCGTAAAGAGTCACTTAAACCGGCGTAATCTTTACAATTACGACAAAGGGCGCTTATTGCGCCTTTTTTGTTGCTGATGTTCAGCGTACAATAGCGTTTTTATAGCTAAATATACTTCAGACTATGTCAGTAGCGACCTTTTCAGAGTTAAATCTTGCACCTGCATTGCTAACAGCCTTGCAAGAAGAGAATTATCACACACCCACAGCAATTCAAGCGCAAACTATCCCACTTATTTTAGCGGGTGCAGATGTAATGGGCAGCGCACAAACTGGTACGGGTAAAACTGCAGCCTTTGTTTTACCACTACTACACAATTTGTTATCTGCTGAAGTACTCCCTGATGCTGTTAAAGTCCTAATTTTAACGCCAACCCGAGAGCTCGCACAGCAAGTCTTTGCAAGTGTAGAGCGTTATGCTGCGCATACTGAAATAAAAGCGGCATTGGCTTATGGCGGCGCTAGTATTGGGCCACAAATTAAAGCCATAAAAGGGGCGCAGGTTGTTGTTGCAACTCCGGGGCGTTTACTTGATCATCTGATCAAAGGCAGTATTAAACTTTCTAGTATTAATGCCTTGGTATTTGATGAAGCTGATCGCATGCTTGATATGGGGTTTATTGACGAGATAAAACGTATCTTGCGTCATGTGCCGAAAGAACGCCAAACCTTACTTTTTTCAGCCACATTTGATGACAGTATCTTTAAGCTTAGTAAGCAGTTATTAAATGATCCTAAATTAGTTGAAGTGAATAAACGCAACTCGGCAGCGGTTGAAGTTGAGCAACTAGTTTATGCGGTTGATGAAGACCGTAAACGTGAGCTGGTGTCACACATGATTGGCATGAAAAATTGGCAGCAAGTACTGATATTTACCCGAACTAAACAAACTGCTGATGTGCTTGCTAAAGAAATGTGTAAAGATGGCTTAAAAACCGAATCAATTCATGGTGATAAAAGCCAAGGGGCGCGAGATAAAGCATTACAAAACTTTAAATCTGGTGTAACTCGGGTATTAGTCGCGACTGATGTGGCCGCTCGCGGCCTTGATATTGCCTCTTTAAAATATGTCATTAACTATGAGCTACCTTATGTGGCTGAAGATTATGTGCATCGAATAGGTCGTACAGGTCGTGCTGGCGAAAAAGGGTTAGCGTTGTCGCTAGTTAGCATTGATGAACAATGGTTATTAGATGAAATAGACATTTTACTGGGCACCAGACTTACTCCTCAGTGGTTACCGGGGTATGAGCCAGATTTAACGAAAGAGCCTAAAAATATAAGAAAAAACACTAATAAAGCTCGTCGCTCGCGAGATAAAAAGCGTATTTTGGGTCAAAAAAGTATGAGACACCGTAAAAAGTGACGTATATTTATACTATCCACTGACTAAAATAAGTGTGTAGTATGTTAGAAGTTAATAAATGGTCATTTTGTCAGCCTGACAACCAGTTTTCTTTGCAAAAATGGCAAAAAACAGTCGATTTAATGACCGAGTTATTCTCAGCGCCTGCAGGCTTTATTGTTCATAAGACAGATGAAGCATACCGCATAATTGTTTCTAGCGAACAACGAGAAAACCCTTACCATGCTGGAATCGAGTTAGCCATTGACGACAATATCTTTTGCAAAAAGGTATTAAAAGATATGGCTCCTTTATACATTCCACAAGTTAGTCTAGATAATCAATGGGATGATTGTCCACTTACTGTCGATGGCGTTGAATCCTATTTAGGTGTGCCTATAACTTGGCCGAGCGGGGAACCGTTTGGTACTTTTTGTGTAATGGATTTTAAGAAAACTGATTATCAGCATAGTCTTTTAGAACTCATCGAACAGCTTAGGGATATGGTGGAAGATGATTTAGCTCTACTTGATAATTTCACCCAAATGCGTGAAATTGCGATGCTAGACCCCCTCACAAATATTTATAATCGCCGCGCACTGAATTTACTTTGCCAACATAAATTAAATCTTGCCGCCCGGTTGGGCTTTAATATCTGTTGTTTGTTTATCGATATAGATAACTTTAAACCACTCAATGATAAGCATGGTCACGAAGTAGGAGATAAAGCACTGATATGTCTGGCTGATACATTGAAGCAATATCTACGAGAGGCTGATATTATTGGCCGCTTAGGAGGAGATGAATTTATTGCGGTTCTGCAAGTGAAAAGTAACGACTGTATCGAAGCGATTAGCTACAAACTTAATGAAGCGTTTAAAGAAAACCTTAAACATATGGCAATACCTGAACTTAATTTGAGTATAGGCTCAGGTATTGTAGCTCAACCTAAAGAAACATTTGCTGAGTTATTAAAGCGGGCTGATGAAGATATGTATGAGAAAAAACAAGCCTCTAAACTTGCCCGCTAAGCTATTTGCTTTTCAGCTAGGTTTAATTCCATGGTTGCTTTAAGTAAACGATAAAGGTTAATTGACGCATCAATTTCTTCTTTACGGTTAGTTAAGCTCTCAATATTTAAACCTAGCGGTACATCTAAATGCGCACAGCTTTGTAAAATTAAATCGAGATTCTCACGGCAGATACGCACTGATTCACTCAATGTATTTGCAGAATCTAACATGCGGTACTTAGTTGCTTCTGGTACTGAAATACCTAGCCACTCCATAAACTCTAAGGTTTTTTCACCACCACATGGGGTAAACGTTAGAATAATGCGTTTTGGTGCTGTGCCTTGTGCTTTACAGCTACGTGCATAGCTGGTGATCAAATCAATCGTCGCTTGCGCATTGTAAACGGCTTGCGAGATGAAAAACTTACAACCTTGTGCTGTTTTTTCAACTAAGCGCTCATGTTCATTGCGTTTGCTAGCGTGACGTTCGGCAATGGTAACGCCACCTAAAAACACATCACTGCTTTGCTTTGCAAGCGTTTTATATGCATCAGGAAGGCTTAGTTTGATATCGCCATGAGATGATGGACTACCCACTAACACTAAGTTTTTTAATTCGAAGTCGTTACGTGTTTCGTTTAGCCATTCGGTAAACTCAGCTTCACCTCGTTGCGCTACGCTTTTGTATGTGATCACATCTAGTTGTGACAAGCTGCGCAGTAATTGACTGTATTCACGTGGATCCACTGTTTCTTTAAATGGGAAAGGACGAGGCTTTGCAATGCGGCTACTTTCATCTTGAATGTCGTAAATAATCACACCATCGTATTCAATTTCGTGTAAACGACCAAGTAGCTTTTGGGCAATGGTTTCAAGCTGTGCTTTATCAGTCCCTGACTTTGGAGGTGTGGTACCGATCAGGTAGACGCCTTGGTTGGTGTCTTCAATTTTCTCTTGTAATGATAAAGCCATAATCCTCATTCCAGCTCGTGCTAATGTTTATGACAAATAATATAGCAGCCATTTAGACGTCTAGATAGATTTTTTTCATGAAAGTTTTTCAATGACTATGAATTTTACTCAAGTTTAAAGCTGAGCGTTTCGCAAAATTGACACACCTGTTTACATAAATTATTGCGCTGACCCTCATATTTTCTGGCGCTTTGATGCATAATCAAGCAGCAATGATTATGAGAAAAATAACTAACAAGGGAACATTATGAAATTTAGATTATTAGCAACCAGTGTTGCTGTAACACTGGCGCTGAGTGGCTGCGCAAGTAACTCACAGTCAACTATGGTTAAAGAAGTCGAAATTGAGCAGCGAGTCAGCCAAGATGATAACCGTGTATTTAGCCAAGATTACCTATTAGAAGAGCTTGAAAACGGCCTTCGCGTGATGGTCGTTAAAACGGATTACCCAGATGTTGTGTCACTGCAAATTCCGGTATCGGTTGGTTCACGTAATGAAGTTGAAGCAGGTAAAACCGGTTTTGCACACTTCTTTGAGCATATGATGTTTAAAGGCTCTGAAAAATTCCCGCAAGATGTGTATTCAGATATTTTAAAGAACTCGGGTGTTGATAATCGCGCGTATACGACCAACGATTACACGAACTATCACTTAAACTTCTCAAAAGAGCACTTAGATAAAGTACTTGAAATCGAAGCTGATATTTTCCAAAACCTGACATACAGCGAAGAGCAGTTCCGCACCGAAGCGCTGACTGTAAAAGGTGAGTATTTAAAGAATAATGCTAGCCCAATTCGTAAGTTACTTTCTGCAGTTCGTAACGAAGCATTCGAAAAGCATACGTATAAGCACACTACAATGGGCTTTTTCGAAGACATTGAAGCAATGCCTGATCAAATGGCGTACGGTAAAGAGTTTTTCGCTAAATTTTATAAACCAGAATATGTATCTTTAGTCATTGTTGGTGATGTTGATCCACAAGAAACCATGGCGATGGTGAAAAAGCATTGGGGTAACTGGAAAAAAGGCGATTACCAAGCAGACATTCCTGTTGAGCCAAAGCAAAAAACAGCAAAATATGTACATGAGAAAAATGATGGTTTACCAGGCCACTGGTTGCTTGTGTCATACAAAGGCACGGCATGGGATCCTACTCAAAAGGACCGTGCCGCTCTTGATTTGATCTCACAGCTTTATTTCTCTAATAATTCGGCACTTTATCAAGAACTTGTTGTTGATAAACAAATTGCCAGCCAAATGTTTACCTATAACCCAGATACTAAAGATCCAGGTTTATTACATGTTTTTGTAAAAGTAGAGAACGAAGCGGACCTTGCTAAAGCCCGTGATGCGATTAACCGTACCTATGCACAAGCGCGTACTGAGTTAGTAGATGCGCAAAAGTTAGCTGATTTAAAATCAAACCTAAAATATAGCTTTATTAATGGTCTTGATTCATCGCAGTCAATCGCTTCAACACTTGCAAGCTACATGCACTTTGAGCGCGACCCAGAGGTGATTAACCAACTTTATGCCACGGCTGATAGCATCACGCCTGAGGATATCAAAACGGTAGCAAACAAGTACTTTGTTGATTCAAGCCGTACCACGGTGACAATGTCGGCGCTTGATAAAGTGGCTGGTTTTGAGCAAGAAGTTGATTTAAATGCGGCAGTTGCCAGTATTGAGCAAGCCCCAACAGAGCGTCACTTTAAAGTACTTGATAAAACAAATAGCTCACCATTGGTTGATGTGAACTGGTTATTCAATACCGGTGCAGCGGCTGATCCCCAAGGCAAAAAAGGCTTAGCGGCATTAACAGCTGCAATGCTAGCGCAAGGTGGCTCAGAAACGATGAGCTACAAAGATATTCAAAAAGCGCTATATCCACTAGCGGGAAGCTTTGGCTATCAAATCGATAAAGAGATGATTTCTTTACGTGGTCGTGTACATAAAGATAATGCTGCGCAGTGGTATGCACTTGTTAGCGACCAGATGCTAAACCCTGGCTTCAGAGAAGATGATTTTAAACGCCTGAAAAAAGAGCTTATTGATAGCATTAAAGCAGGCCTTAAAGCATCAAATGACGAAGAGCTAGGTAAAGAAGTGCTTTATCATCAACTTTATAAAGGCCACCCGTATGAAAGCTATAACTATGGTGATTTATCAGACCTTGAAGCACTGACGCTTGACGATGTAAAAGCATTTTATGCTAATCAGTTTACCCAATCTAAGTTAACAGTGGGTCTAATTGGTGCTATTCCGAGTGATGTTAAATCGACTATGCTGAAAGATTTAGCATCGCTTCCACAAGGTAAAGAAAGCCGCTTAACGATCCCTGATGCGCCAGAACTTAAAGGTCATCATGCAACGATTGTTGCAAAATCAGCGCAATCTACCGCTGTGTCATTTGGTTTCCCAATCGATACAATTCGTAGCAGTGATGACTGGACTGCGCTTTGGTTAGTGCGCTCTTACTTTGGCGAACACCGCAGCTCAAACAGCTTCTTGTATCAGCGTATTCGTCAAACCCGTGGTATGAACTATGGTGACTATGCATACATTGAGTACTTCCCGCGTGGTATGTTCCAAACTAAACCTGATGCTAACTTAGGTCGTTCAGAGCAAATTTTCCAAGTGTGGTTACGTCCGCTTCGTTCTAATAACGATGCGCACTTTGCAACGCGTACGGCATTATTTGAGCTTGATAAGCTGATTAAAAATGGCATCAGCAAAGAAGATTTTGAAGCGACTCGTAACTTCTTAATTAACTTTGTGCCACAAATGGTTGCAAGCCAAGACCGCCAATTAGGCTATGCCCTTGATAGTGAGTTCTATAACACAGAGAGCTTTGTTGACTATGTGCGTGGCAAGCTTGAAAAGCTAACCCTTGATGATGTTAACCGCGTTATTCGCGATAACCTGCAAACAGAGAATATCCACTATGTGTTTATTACTGGTGATGGCAAAGACATGCAAAAACGCTTAGCTTCAGAGCAAACATCACCAATGGTGTATAACGCTGAAAAACCAGCAGAACTTGTTGCTGAAGATAAAGTCATTGCAGACTATAAGCTCGCAATACCAGCAAAAAATATTAAAGTACTTGATGTCGAAAAAGTATTTCAGTAATAACTGGATAAACAAGCTCTAATCAATGCCCCTAATTAGGGGCATTTTTCTAGGTTTAATGGCTCGATGTTATCAGCAACCACAAGTTGATTTCGCCCTGCTTCTTTTGCTTGATAAAGCGCGCAATCAGCCATTTCAATGAGTAACATGGCATCACTATCGCTACTAGGGTAAATAGTAGCTAAACCAATACTAACCGTTAATGGATGACCTGTAAGTTCAGTTAATTGTAATTTACTGATCATATCTATTAAGCGTGTTACTAGACTTTGTGCTTGCTTACTTTGTGTATTGCCAAGCACCAGTACAAACTCTTCACCACCGTATCTGGCGCACAAGTCGCCGGGCCTGCGAGTAAATTCAGGCAGTAGTTTTGCAACTTCTTTTAGACAGCTATCACCAACTAAGTGACCAAATTTATCATTTAGCATTTTAAAATTATCAAGGTCAATCATAGCTAACGAAACAGGTAAATTTAATCTCGAGCAACGACTCCATTCTTGTAAAATAAAACTATCAAAAAATCGTCTATTAGCTATTTGTGTTAGGCCATCAATTCTAGCAAGTTGTTGGACTTGTTGTTCAGCAAGCTTTCTTTCGGTGATATTTAAGTGACTTATAACGATAAAACGCTGATTATCATAAAAAAGAGAAGCTGCTCGCATTAAAAACCAGCGCTTTTCCATGTCGCTATGGCATGGATATTCAAGATAGAACTCTTCGCACTGATGGTTAATTACTTGTTTTATTCCATTAAACGCTTTTGCTCCAAACTCATCGTTTTGGCAAGCCGCTGACCTACAAATTGCGAGGTAATTTTGTTGTTGCCATTGCTCATTGCACGCACAGTTATTTTGTTCGCCAAATGTTTGCCAGCTGCGATTTACAAATTTGATATCGCCTTCGGCGTTGATGACAACAATATGCTCAGGGAGAGTATCGAGTATTAACCTTAAAAATTCCTTTGACTCAAGCACACCAATTCCTGCTTTACACTTTTCTAAAGAGTAGCAATAAATTATTAGATTGCATGGTTAAAAGTAAAAAAGAGTGTGATTGAATAAATTTTACAGATGATAACTTACGAAGATTTATATGTAGTTTAATTTATTCATGCTCATCAGTAAGTAAGTTAAGTATAACTTCAGTCATTATTTTTGAAATTGAATCAATACGTTCGGGCATAGCTTGTGCAGTGATAGAGTAACCTTCTACAAATGGGATAAATATAGATACAGCTCTAGAAACGTTTGAGTCTGAGTGAGAAATAGGTCGCAATTTATCAGCTAAGATCAATGCCATTTCTTCGTAGTAAAATTTTATATGTTGATTGATAACTTCATTTCGTGTCGATATAGCCCAATACTCCCTAAATATTCTGCACATTTGGGTTAATTTCAAACCATGACTTAGAAAGCTCTCTAGCAGCGAATGGAACTCATTGCTTGGGTTCTCTAGGTTGCTTATTGGATCCATTTGTCTCATATCGTCAAGACATGATTTGAAATAGCGATCTGCCATCGCCTTTAAAAGCTCATCTTTATTTTTGAAATAATATTGAACATTGCTCAAAGTCATACCAGCTTCGTTGGCAACTTTTCTCATTGTCACGCCATAATCACCTTCGTGTCTAAGAATATGCAAAGCCGTATCTATTATTAAATCTGTTTTGGCATTTTTCTTCATTAAAATCTCAAAGTATTTCTGCTTAGTAATCAAACCTTATCATTTTACGAGTACTCAACAGTTAAATTCAATGTTGACATTGTAGGTCATCTGACCTAAATTTTAAATAGGTCGCTTGACCTAATTGTTTTTATTGTTGAGGAATAGGCATGATAAATAGTAAACGCACACCACAAAGTAGCTTTGATAATATTAAAGATTATCCTTTTAAAGCTAATTACTTTAGTGACTTGAATGGATATGAAGGCTTGAGGGGTCACTACCTTGATGAAGGTAATCCTGACTCTGAAGAAATTTTTTTATGTCTGCATGGTGAGCCTGCTTGGAGTTACCTTTACAGAAAAATGATCCCTGAATTTGTTAACGTCGGAGGCAGGGTGATAGCCCCAGATCTTTTTGGCTTTGGTAAGTCAGATAAACCAATTGATGAGAATGTTTATACGTTTGAGTTTCATCGTAACTACTTAATCGAACTTATTAAGAGGTTAGATTTAAATAATATTACTTTGGTTTGCCAAGATTGGGGAGGGCTTTTGGGTCTTACATTGCCTCAAGATATGCCAGAGCGTTTTAAAAGATTAATCATCATGAATACAGGGTTGCTGGTTGAGCCTGTGAGCAGTCCTGAATTCTTAAAATGGCATGACGATATCGTTCTGCCAAATGAATTAAATCTCGCTAGTTTTTTCAAAAAGTATGCGCCAACAATTGACAGCGATGAAGCGAGTGCATATGCATCTCCATATCCAGATGCAAGTTATCAAGCTGGCGTCAAAAAGTTCCCTAAAATTGTTGCTGCGCCAGATCCTCAGTGCGTAAAAATTTCAACTCGAGCATTTCAATTTTGGAAAAGTGAGTGGCAAGGCGAATCATTCATGGCAATAGGTATGAAAGACAAAATGTTAGGACCTACAGTTATGAATTTTATGCAAAGCGTAATCAAAAATTGCCCTGAACCTCTAGAAATAAATAATGCAGGGCATTTTGTGCAGGAATTTGGAGACACCGTTGCTGTTGCAGCACTTAAACATTTTAAATTAATAAAGTAAGGATCTTTATGAAAATCTTACACTTAGTATTTCACCCCGATCTCAACGCATCACGAGTCAATAATACTTGGAAGAAGCAATTAGAGCAGTCAGGTAAAGTAGCAACAAGTAGAGATATGTATTTGGAATATCCTGACTTTAAAATCGATATCGAAAAAGAACAAGCGTTGTTGTTGTCTCATGACAGAATCGTGATTCAATTTCCTATCTATTGGTGGTCAATGACTCCTCTTCTTAAGAAGTGGCTTGATGATGTTTTACAATATCAATTTGCATACGGAAGCAAAGGAGACAAGCTTAAAGGCAAAGACTTACAAATAATTTGCTCTGCTGGAGGACAAGCAAAAAATTACAATGGCTTTCATATGTTCGCTACTGTACCTGAGGTTTTAAAACCATTTCAGCTTACAGCCAACTTAGCCAAAATGAATTATTCTCAGCCATTGTACATGTTTAATGCAGATGCTTGTGGTGAAGACGAGGTTGTTAAGTATGGGCAAAAATGGGTAGAGGTCATTGATGACCCTCGGCGCGCCGATGGGCTTGAATACGCAAACGCAAAAATACATGAAGAACTAATAGATGTATATGCGCAACTAGGCCTTTAAAATCTTAAAGAAGTAGGGGAGTGGTTAGTTGAAAACGCTAGATTTTTTATCTGAACATATCGGTATTTCTTTCCAGCAAAGCGATAGCTATGGCGATTGGCTAGGTTTTGAAATTGATTCAGTCAAAAAGGAAGAAAATAAAGTTATTACATCATTATTAATTAGACGTGATCATGTCTCACCAACAGGGGCTGTTCATGGTGGTGTTGTCTCTGGGTTTCTCGATTCAAGCTTAGGCTGTGCGATGGTAACGATTATGGATAAAGGCCAAATGTGCAGTACTGTTGAGCTTAACGTAAAGTTTTTTAAACCGCTTTCTCCAGGTGATAAAATTATTGCAGAGTCAGAAGTGATCCATAAGGGAAGAACCTTATGTACGGTTATTGCTAATGTTTATAAATCAGATGCGCCTGATATACCTGTTGCGTTAGCTACTGCAACCTTTAATCGCTATCAATTAAAGCAGTAACATAAATACAGCCCAGCCGTGATGTAGCTGGGCTCTATATTGACCTATTATCAACTAAAGTAGTGAGCTAACTTTAACAGCTAGCGCAAAGAGTATGGTTGTTATTACAAAGCCGATAAGTGTAGTGTGGCCGCGTTGTTCTTTGGTCATCTTTCACTCCTAAAAAATAACTAATACTGTTGCCATACCAAGGGCAAAACTGACAAACGAAGAAGCTGCTACGATTGCAGCGAGATTTTGCTTACTCACTGCATGTGTTGTGCTTTGTTCTGGTGCTTCGTCATCGAGCTTAATAAGCTCACCTTGGCGCACTTCAAATACTGCGCATAGGCTCATGGTGGTTTCTTTTGATGCCGCACCTTCTTTTTCAACTCGTTGAATGGTACGTAGGCTTACATCACAGGCATCGGCCAATTGCTGCTGCGTCCAATCGAATTTAAGTCTAAGTGCTTTTATTGTATTAGGGTTCAGCTGCATTACTTACTTCCCAAGAAATGGTTCAATAAAAGTAACAACTGCATAACCCGATATTGCGCCACCAATAAAACAGCCTAAGGTAACCAAAGCTACTTGTTTTGGATTATCAGTAAGTGAGGTTTGGGTACTTCGTTTAACTAACTTGCCAGCTTTGTAAAACGAACATTCAAGCTTGCCGGTAAGTATATTTTGCATCTCGAATTTGACTGCATAAGTATTACCTTGGTAGCTAAAGTCATGATGACTTTTAAAACCGAAGCTGCGTTTTTCACTTACCAATTCGTCGTTTACATATACTTTTTCTTTACCGCTCATGATGTGACCAAAGCATGCGATTTGGTTGTCACCATCTTGAAAGTAAAATTTATAACCTAGCTTGTGTGAGCTTAGTACGTCGTTTTTCATCATCGTTTCCTTGTTAAGTTGATGATGTAAATTTAATGATTATTTTTGTTTTTTACGCCGTCAGCGATATGTCAATGCCTATTTTGGCATATGACAGATAAGATGTCATATCTGTTTTGTTATTGAAAAATAAGCACTTTAGCTGGGTTTTTCTTGCGGCGTACGAGTTTGCTACTGTCATATGTGGTTGGCTAAAAAGCACAGCAAAAAGAGTAAAAATAGGTGTAGTTACTCTGGTTATTAGATATAACCAGAACAAATAAACAACGGGTTAGTACATCTTGCTACAAATCCGTTAAACTTAAAGCTTAGCAGTTAGGTACAACCAGAAAGGCAATATTATGCGTCATGAAATTTGGCAAAAGCTTCGAGAAGAAGCAAACGAAGTCGTTTCCCGTGAACCGCTTTTAGCAAGTCACGTTTATTCGTGTGTGTTAAATCATGAATGCCTAGGTTCGGCGCTGAGTTTTATTGTCGCTAATAAACTTGCTGATGCAGTAGTATCGGCGTTTACAATCCGCGAATTATTTGACCAAGCCTTTGTTAAATGTGACCTAATGCTGACGCATGTGGCTCATGACATAAAAGCAGTTAAAGATCGTGACCCTGCGGCCGATAGTTACTTAACTGTTATTTTGAACCTTAAAGGCTTCCATGCAATACAAGCACACCGACTCGCAAATTGTTTATGGCAACAAAACCGAAAAGAGCTTGCTCGCTTCATTCAGAGCAGAACCTCAGAAGTATTTGGCGTTGACATCCATCCTGCTTGTAAAGTTGGTCATGGTATTATGTTTGACCATGCAACTGGGATTGTAATTGGTGAAACAGCAGTTATTGAAGATAACGTATCGATTCTACAATCTGTAACCTTAGGTGGTACGGGTAATGAGCAAGGTGACCGCCATCCAAAAATTCGCGCCGGTGTATTGATTGGTGCGGGTGCAAAAGTACTGGGTAATATCGAAGTAGGAGAGGGGGCACGTATTGGTGCAAACTCTGTCGTGTTAAGTGCAGTTCCAGCGCACACTACTGTGGTTGGGGTACCTGCTAAAGTGGTTGGCAAACCGAGCTGTCCCTGTCCTGCCGAAAGCATGAACCAAAACTTTTTAGATGATAGTACCACTACCGCTAGTAATGCCTCCCACACCAGTGCTATGTTGTAGTTTTACACTATAAAAGAGCAATGGAATTGTCTAAATTATCCTTCGGATTAACTGTAACAGCGTCATTTATTTGTGGCGCTGTCGCTATGTTACTTTTTCAATCAGACCCACAACAGCCACACACTTATCAGCAACAATTTGTTGAAGAACACATAGCTCAAGCACCAGAGCAGCAAGCCACTGCTATAGCGCCTGTTATTAATAAACAAGTCGCTGAAGTTAATTCAGATAGTTCAGCAGCTGTTAGCAAAACTGAGCTTGAGCAGCAAGTAGCAGAGCTTAAGTTGCAAGTCGAAAACCAACAAGCGGTGATTGCCAGTTACCGTTCAAGTGCGATACCTCCACAGCAAATCGACTCACACCTAGATGAACTTTATACCTTGTTAGAAGAGCAATCTCGGGATGAGACGTGGGCCTACCAAGTTGAAACAGCCATGAGCGATTTTTTAATCATGGCAGACTTACCAGTGCAACCACAGCTGAGTGTCTCTACATGCAAAAGCTCGGTGTGTCAGTTTAAGCTATTGCAACCTGAGGGGAGTGATGACTTGCCAAGTCATTATTGGCGTAACATGACCGATAAGATGATGGAACAAAGCTGGTGGAAGCAATTTAAATTTACCTCCACCACCTCAAGTGACGATAGTCTAACCATTATTGCAAGCACGGAGTAATTTTATACAACTTTTGATTGCAGTTGACCATCAGCAAGCTCGGTAGTTATAAGCTCACCAGAGCTTACATCGTTAACTGATTTTACAACGCCACCGTGCTGATTTTTAGTAATGCTGTAACCACGCGCTAACACACTAAGCGGACTCACAGAATCTAAACGGTTCGCTTGTAAAGAAAGCTGGTTTCGAGAACTTGAAAGTTGCTGTTGCATCGCCTGTGTAAGCCTTGCATGTAATTGCGCCAGTTGATGCTCGCTTTTCGCTAACTGCTTTTCGGGTGAGCGTTGCATTAAGCGTGGTGTTAAGTTAGCAAGTACTCGCTCATATCGCTGGATTTTACTACTCATCGCGCCATGTAAGGCCAAACTAAGCTCATCTAACTTTTGCGCTTGTTGATTGAGTTGATTACGCGGATGGCATAGCTGCAAGCGATGCTCAAATTGAGTGGCAGTACTGCGTTTTACAGCTAAAGCGTGTTTAAAGGCATGATTTAAGTGCCTAACTAACTGCGTAACTTTGTTATATAGCTCTTCGGTATTTGGACTAACTAGCTCTGCGGCTGCAGAAGGGGTTGCGGCGCGAATATCGGCAACATAATCACTAATTGTGGTATCGACCTCGTGACCAACGGCGCTAACAATAGGTAAGCGACTTTCAAAAATAGCGCGAGCTAATTGCTCATGGTTAAAACACCACAAATCTTCGAGTGAGCCACCACCGCGACCTAATATAAGCACATCTACTTCGTTGCGTTGATTGGCGATGTTTATTTTTTCTATTAATTGACTGTGTGCATCTGCACCTTGCACCATCGCTGGGTAAATCACGACTTCAAGCTGCGGAGCACGGCGTTTAAGTACCGTTAGAATATCGCGTATAGCCGCACCTGTGGCTGAGGTGATCACCCCAACGCGATTAATATTGGTTGGTAATGGTTTTTTGTGGGCTGAGCTAAATAGGCCTTCGGCAGCTAAACGCATTTTAAGCGCATCGAATTCTTGTTTTAATAAGCCTTCGCCAGCAGGAGCCATATGCTCAACAATCAGCTGATAATCACCTCGAGGTTCATATAAAGATACGCGGGCACGCACGGTTACTTGTGCACCATTGCTCGGGCGAAACGTTTGGCCGCGATTATTGCCGCGCCACATTGCTGCTTTTACCTGTGCTCGGTCGTCTTTTAACGTAAAGTACCAGTGTCCAGATGCAGGGGCTATAAAGTTAGAAATTTCACCATTTAAGATAAGCGATGAAAAGCCTTGTTCTAAAACATGGCGAATTTCCTTATTTAGGCGCGAGACCGTGTAAACAGGCTGTGTTGATTGCGTAAAAGCCATTAAAAACCCCAGTAAAAAATTCTCTGCGTACTTTAACACAAATAAATGAATAATTTTATTTACTCATGCTCATAACGCTGATAAAATTTGGCCGCAATTCCTTATACTCAGATCCACATGTGAGAAGTTGCACTATGCTAAGAATCGCTAAAGAAGCTCTTACCTTTGACGACGTACTTTTAGTACCAGGTCATTCTACTGTTTTGCCACACACGGCAAATATTTCAACTCGCTTAACGCGTGGTATCAATCTTAACTTGCCGCTAGTTTCAGCATCTATGGATACTGTAACAGAAGCACGCTTAGCGATTGCTCTAGCGCAAGAGGGCGGTTTAGGTTTCATCCACAAAAACATGACAATCGAAGAGCAAGCTAAAAACGTTCGTAAAGTTAAAACTTACGAAGCGGGCATTGTTTCTTTCCCTGTTACTGTGACTGCGGATCTTACAATTGCGGATGCTATCGCGCTTTCAGAAGACAAAGGTTTTTCAGGTTTCCCTGTAACCGACGCTGACAATAACCTTGTTGGTATTGTAACAAGCCGTGATATGCGTTTTGAAACGAAACTTGAGCAACCTGTTTCTACAGTAATGACGAAAAAAGAATCGTTAGTGACTGTTAAAGAAGGTGCAGACCGTGATGAAATCTTAGGTCTAATGCACGAGCACCGTATCGAAAAAATTCTCGTAGTTGATGATGCATTTAAACTAAAAGGCATGATCACTGTAAAAGATTATCAAAAAGCACAAGACAAGCCGCATGCATGTAAAGACGAGCAAGGTCGTCTACGTGTAGGTGCCGCTGTTGGTGTTGGCGCAGGTACTGATGAGCGTATCGCAGCCCTAGTTGAAGCAGGTGTTGACGTATTACTTATCGATACATCACATGGCCATTCACAAGGTGTTATCGACCGTGTTGCACAAACACGTCAAGCATACCCAGACCTACAAATCGTAGCAGGTAACGTTGCAACAGCTGAAGGCGCGATTGCTCTTGCTGATGCGGGTGTTGATGCTGTTAAAGTTGGTATCGGCCCTGGTTCTATCTGTACTACTCGTATCGTAACAGGGTGTGGTGTTCCACAAATTACTGCTATTTCTGACGCAGTTGAAGGTTTAAAAGGCCGTGATATTCCTGTTATTGCTGACGGTGGTATTCGTTTCTCTGGTGACATCGTAAAAGCACTTGTTGCCGGTGCATCATGTGTAATGGTGGGTTCAATGTTAGCCGGTACTGAAGAAGCACCGGGTGAAGTTGAGCTATACCAAGGTCGTTACTACAAATCATACCGTGGTATGGGTAGCCTTGGTGCGATGGACCAAAAAGAAGGTTCATCAGACCGTTACTTCCAAAAATCGAACGAAGCAGACAAACTTGTTCCTGAAGGTATCGAAGGCCGTGTTGCTTATAAAGGTCCTATCGCGACAATCATTCACCAACAAGTGGGTGGTCTACGCAGTGCAATGGGCTTAACAGGCTGTGCAACAATTGAAGAGTTAAATACTAAACCTCAATTTGTTCGCGTTACTTCAGCGGGTATGGGTGAGTCACACGTTCACGACGTGCAAATCACTAAAGAAGCGCCAAACTACCGCTTAGGTTAATTACCTTAAGGTATTGAAATTACATGGGCTAGCATCTGCTAGCCCTAATTTATTGATCATCTCCCTTTGGGAGAGCAGTTCCTGACTAACGAGATACTCCATGAGCAAAGACATTCACGATTCACGAATTCTCATTTTAGATTTTGGTTCGCAATACACACAGTTAATCGCACGTCGTATACGTGAGATTGGTGTTTACTGTGAGCTATGGGCATGGGATGTAACTGAAGAGCAAATCCGCGAATTTAATCCACAAGGTATTATTTTGTCGGGTGGCCCTGAGTCTACAACACTTGAAAACAGCCCACGTGCTCCTGAGTATGTATTTAACGCAGGCGTTCCAGTACTTGGTATCTGTTACGGCATGCAAACAATGGCAACGCAACTAGGTGGTAGCGTACACAGCTCTGATAAGAAAGAGTTTGGTTATGCACAAGTTGAAAAAGTAGGTAACTGTGCGTTATTCGATGCTATCGAAGACCACATTACTGACGGCGGTGCAGGCGTACTTGACGTTTGGATGAGCCATGGCGATAAAGTGATGGAAGTGCCAGAGACTTTCAAAACAACGGCTAAAACTTCAACATGTCCACATGCTGCAATGTCATGGGAAGAAAAACGTTTTTACGGCGTACAGTTCCACCCAGAAGTAACTCATACTCACCAAGGTTTACGTTTACTTGAGCGCTTCGCGATTGATATCTGTGGCTGTGAAAAGCTATGGACACCAGCAAAAATAATCGACGATGCGATTGAGCGTATCAAGGAAACTGTAGGTGATGACGAAGTTATCTTAGGCTTATCAGGTGGTGTTGATTCATCTGTTGTTGCCATGCTTATTCACCGTGCAATCGGCGACAAGCTAACGTGTGTATTCGTTGATAACGGTCTTCTTCGTTTAAACGAAGGTCAGCAAGTTATGGATATGTTCGGCAACAAGTTTGGCCTAAACATTGTTAAAGTAGATGCTGAAGATCAATTCTTAGCAGACTTAGCAGGTAAGTCAGACCCAGAAGATAAGCGTAAAGCGATTGGTCATACCTTCATTAAAGTATTCGATGAGCAAGCTAAAAAGCTGAAAAGCGCTAAATGGTTAGGTCAAGGTACTATCTACCCAGACGTAATCGAATCTGCTGCATCAGCAACAGGTAAAGCACACGTAATCAAGTCTCACCACAACGTAGGTGGTTTACCAGACGATATGGAAATGGGTCTTGTTGAGCCGTTACGTGAGCTATTCAAAGATGAAGTACGCAAAATTGGTCTTGAGCTTGGCCTACCATACGACATGCTTTACCGTCACCCATTCCCGGGTCCTGGTTTAGGTGTTCGTGTACTTGGTGAAATCAAGAAAGAGTACTGTGACTTACTACGTCGCGCAGATGCTATCTTCATTGAAGAGCTACACAAAGCTGAGCTTTACCACAAAGTAAGTCAAGCCTTCACGGTATTCTTACCAGTTAAATCGGTAGGTGTAATGGGTGATGCGCGTAAATACGACTGGGTTGTATCACTACGTTGTGTAGAAACAATCGACTTTATGACGGCACGTTGGTCACATTTACCTTATGAGTTCTTAGGTGTGGTTTCTAACCGTATCATCAACGAAATCGATGGTATCTCACGTGTTGTTTACGATATTTCAGGTAAGCCACCGGCAACAATCGAGTGGGAATAATCCACTGTAAGCTAGTCACTTGTACTGAATATTTATAAAGACACAAAAGCCCGCTTTTTTGAAGCGGGCTTTTGTTATTTAGACGGTTAGCATTTGGTGTGAGTTAAGTCTAGTCCTTGCATATAGAGTTGACTGAGTTGATCTGCGGATATACTTGGTGCATCTGTGGTTGAATGAGGTGATTGTTGAAAGATATGCTGAGCTATCAGTCTACCAGTGTTTTGGGCGCTGGAGGTTTTATGAATACGAGTTTCATATAGCTTTTTCAAAATAACATTGAGGCTACATCCTGTCTTAAATAATTGAGCTAGGTGCCAAACATCTTCAAGCGCTTGGCTAGCACCTTGCCCCGATGTGGGTAAGGAAGCATGTGCAGCATCTCCAATAATAATGAGATTCTCCTTGTGCCAATAGGGGAGTGGGTCAATATCATGTACAAATATGCGTTTTAAACTGCGTGGGTTATAGTTATTAAGTACCTGCTGAACTGTTTTAGGCCAATCCTGAAAACGCTCATGCATCTCTTCAAACCACTGCTTTATTGGTCTTGTATTATCAAGGTCACTAGGCCATGCCGCAGCCCAGTAACAACATTGATTTGCAACGGGTACTATACCAAAACGCTCATTATTATCTCTAAAATCATGAATTGTCTGCTCAAAAGGATTCAGATCAATTTCACAGGTGCCTATTATATTTATGAAGCCGTGGTATTTAGTTGGTATAGGTACTTTATACATATACTCTCGTGCTTTCGAATTCATTCGTCCATCGCAGCCCACCACAAGATCAAACTTATCTTTTAATTGCGCAATGTCTTGAGTATTGATGGTTTGATTGAAGTGAATAGTGGCATCCAGTTTCTCTAGTCGCTCAGCG
This sequence comes from Pseudoalteromonas sp. S1650, assembly GCF_005887195.1. NCBI lineage: Bacteria > Pseudomonadati > Pseudomonadota > Gammaproteobacteria > Alteromonadales > Pseudoalteromonadaceae > Pseudoalteromonas > Pseudoalteromonas sp. S1650. Next base: position 75,187 of record NZ_PNDF01000034.1, read on the forward strand.
AGTATCTTTATTAAGTCACGACGTAATATGCTAATAGTTGGAAAGCCACACAGAGAGTTTAGTGTTTGAATGTTAAACTCACCCCGTTGAGTGCCTTGTTTATCGTACTGCCGCATAGCAACTGGCAGACCACCATATTGGGTGAAATCATCTAATAGACCCAATTGTTTAAGCACAAAGGTCGCATTAGGCCATAACGTAACACCGGCACCGATTGTAGAAAAGCTATTGTTTCTTTCGAATAATGTGACCTTGATGCCTTGTTTTCTTGCAAATATCGCTAAAGCAAGGCCTGCAATTCCCGCACCTATAATGGCTATATGTTTAACTGAACTCATTTAAATATCCTAGTTGCTAAGAAAAAAATGATTGTTACTGATCTACTAAATAGGATAAATATGGTAATTTTGGTTTGTAAATCCCATTTGATGAGATAGTTTTGATAAGCAATATTGAATTACAGTGGCTTCTAAGCTTCCAAAAAGTATATGAACAATTAAGTATTAAGCGGGCCGCTGAGCTAAGCCAAATTCCAAAATCAAATGTGAGTCGTCATGTTGCACTTTTAGAACAAGCGTTGAATGTAAGATTATTGGAACGTACGACACGAAAAATGGTTGCAACAGAAGCGGGGGAACTTCTTTACCAGAACTTAACTCCGTTGCTTGTTGCGATGGGGGATGTTTTACAAGAAAGCTATCAAAGTAATGATTTAGTTTCCGGCCACTTAAAAGTCATTACGCCTGATTTGCCGTTTTTGGCGGACGCTATAGCTGAGTTTTGTCATAAATACCCTAACATTCAGTTAAGTTGTGATACTCAGCTTAATCCCGAAGAGGGGCTATTAGAAGGATTTGATATAGTAATACGTTTTGGGCGAGGCCCAGTGGAGGATTCTGGATGGGTTGCAAAAGAGCTCGTTCGTTGGCCAAGTTGTGTCGTAGCTTCTCCTAGTTTACTAGATAAACATCCTAAACCAAACTCAATGACTGAACTCGTTAAGCTTCCCTGTATTACAAGCCTATCAGTTCTACAAGGCATGCCATGGAAATTCAAACGAGCTGGCACGGTTAACGTTTCATCTCGTTATAAAGTAAATAGTGGACATATGGCAAAGTCAGCTGCCCTTAAAGGGTTAGGTTTTGCGATACTCCCTTATGACGCGTGCGGACAAGAGTTAGAGGAAGGACTGTTAATAAAAATAGATTCCCTAGCTGATGAGCCTGAAGATTTAGTTTTGTACGCTTTTTATTCTGGGCGTCGATATCCGTTCAAAAAAGTAAAAGCATTTCTTGAGTACCTGCAACTTGTGATTCAGCAACATTACCTTTCAGCATAGTGAAGCTATTTAAATTATTATAACTGTGTTTGGCTCTTTTAATTATCCGCAGATAACTTGGGTATGTTTAAAAAAAGCTTTGATAGCTTGCTAATTCGTCGTTTTGTTTATTTAAGAAGCAGTTAAACTAAAAACTGTGTTTTTTTACTTTACCTTTGAAAAAAGCTCTATATAATTCGACGACATTGCAGGGGCGTAGTTCCAATTGGTAGAACAGCGGTCTCCAAAACCGACGGTTGGGAGTTCGAATCTCTCCGCCCCTGCCATTTCTTCCTTCTTTACTTTAATCGCAAATCTTCCTATATTACTTGCTCTTAATCATGATTGAGTTGTTATGAATCCAAGTTACGCTGCGATATTCTCTGTACAATCTTTAGAGTTAAATCAACACTATCGAACTGCGCCTGATACTTCTGGCGAACAGATACCAAACACTCAACAAGAAACACTGACGCTACCGTTACAGTTTCACCAAGACCTCGAAAAAGCATTTGCGCCTTTAGTTATTACCCAAATCGTTAAAGCAACGAGTATTAGCTGGCAAGAGGGCTGCTTAGGCTTACCAAGCGATAAGCTGAATGGCGAACAGAAAAAACAACTTTGGTCTTTAATCGGTGAACAACTTGATAAGCTTTAAACCTTTAGATGCAACCTATATTAGCCAGTTAATGGCTATCGAAAACGCCTGCCATAGTCATCCGTGGACAGAGAAAACCATGCTGTCGTGTTTAGCTGGCCGTTATTTTAACCTAGCCGCTTTTCAAGGTGATGAGATGCTAGGTTTTTATATTGGTGAACAAGCAGGCCCAGATTACACTTTAATGGATATTTGTGTTGCGCCGAAGTACCAAGGGCAGGGCATTGCTAAGCAGTTGTTAAATGCCTTTATTGAGCACGGCGAGCAGCACCAAGCTGAAAACCTATTCTTAGAAGTGCGTGAGTCGAATGCTCCTGCTATTGGCCTGTATGAAAGCGCTGGCTTTTCACATATGTCGGTACGCAAGAACTACTATCCAACCGCGACAGGCAACGAAGACGCTATTTTAATGGGCATGAGCTTTAGCCTTTAAGATGCTTCTTCAAGGGCATTGATAAGCGCATCGTAGCATTGCTCCACCTGTTCAGTTTGATTACTGCGTAGCGCATTTTCAAGCTGACTCGCAGTCTTGTGAATAGCTTCAAAGCTAAAACACCCCGCACTGCCTTTTAAGCTGTGTGCTAATGAACGTAGCGCTTCCCATTCTTTAGCACGATACAACTGCACGACTTGGCTTAAATAATCAGGTAGTTTTGAGCGATAGTTGTCGTTAATTTGTTGGAACTTCTCACTTTTCAGTAAGTTTTCCCACTTGTTTTGACTGTCTTTTTCGATATGTAAGTAGCTTACAAGTACTTGCTCTAGGGCATCTTTGTCGATTGGTTTGGCGAGTGCTTCATCACAGCCCGCTTCAATATAGGTATCAACATCAGTCTTCATTACATTGGCCGTAAGCGCAATAATAGGGCCGTCATAGGCTGCGTGACGTAGCATTTGCGTTGCTTCTAAGCCGCCCATGACTGGCATCTGCATATCCATGATGATCAGCTGATAATCATTAACTAATGCCATTTCTACTGCTTCTGCACCGTTTTTCGCGATGTCAGGCTCAAGTCCCCAGGTTTGTAACAATAGTTTGATCAGCAACTGGTTATCTGGGTTATCTTCGGCCACTAGTATATTGGCATCAAAGCTATTCGCTGCGAATGAAAGCTGAACGTCTTTACTTGGTGAGAGTTGCTCGTAGCTATGAATAAACGCCTCTGCTTGTAACTGCTCAGCGTTTAAATGAGCAGCAACTTGTATGGTAAAACAACTGCCGTTTCCAGGTTCACTAATAAGCTGTACATCACCGCCTAGCAACTGGGCTAAGTTCTTTGAAATACACAAACCAAGACCTGTACCGCCAAAGCGGCGAGTTGTCGTCGCATCGGCTTGTTCAAACGGTTTGAATACCCTTTCAACCTCACGCTCTGACATACCAATACCTGTGTCTTGAATCGCAAACTCTAAATGTTGTTTATTGCTGTTGTAGCTAATATCAATCGAGATGCTGCCTTTCTCAGTGAACTTAACTGCGTTGCTGGCAATATTGATCAAGATTTGTTTTAAACGTGTGGTATCGCTATTAATGGTTTTGGGTACTGGTAGTTGGTAGTTAATATTAAATGTAAGTTGTTTTTCATTAGCCAGAGGGCGAATAATTGAATCAATATCATGTATAAGCTGCACTACATTACATGGTCCGCGTTCAACGGCGAGTTTTTCAGCTTCTATTTTTGATAAATCAAGAATGTTGTTAATAAGCTCAAGCAAGTGCTTAGAGTTACGTAAAATAGTGCTTAAATGCTGTTCATCATTTACCGCATCTTTGTTGTGCAGAAGTTGCTCTGTAAAGCCCATAATTGCGGTAAGTGGAGTACGAATTTCATGACTCATATTCGCTAAAAAGCGGCTTTTAAGTTGGTTTGCTTGTTCAGCTTGCGCAATGGCTACTTCTAGCTTGCTGTTCATTGCTTCGAGTGCTTTCGTTCTGCTCTCTACTTTTTCTTCTAGGTGATGTTTATATTCTTCAAGCTCGTCTTGGTAATGACGAATTTGGTTCACCATGTGATTAAAATCGTTGAAAAGCACGCCTACTTCATCGTTTGTGTGGGCTGGCAAGTACACAGATAAATCACCATCACCAACCCGATGACTTGCCGCACCTAATAGTTCAACTGGGGTCAGCAGTAAGTTGCGTACTACAATGTAGATAAGAATAGGCAGCGAAATCACAGAAATAATAACTATAAGTGCTGTGATTAAACTAATGGCTTTACCTGACTGGTAGAGTAAATCTTTAGGGGTGGTTGAGATCAAATAATCGCCATCAGTCATTTCAACTGCGTAAATTATGCGTTCTTCTTTATCAATACTTGAAAGTTCGATATTGGCAAGTTTGCCGTAGTTAGCGAGTTGTTTAATTTGCTCAAGCTCATATTCACTTAAATAATTGCCGCGTAAGTCATAGTCGGAGCTAAATAAAATCTGCCCCTTAGTCGTTAAAAATAAATTTAGCGTGTTATTAAATGGTGCTTCTAGAATACTAGCATTCAATATTGATGGTTCTACATGCACAACAATAAACCCCAGTTGCTGCGGCTGTTTTAAGTAGTAATCAATATTATAAATGGGGTGCACAAAGTAGAGGCTAGTAGAGCCATCTTCTTTGGGGATCATGAATTGTTGCTGGCGTAAATTCGATTGTAGCACTTGCTCAAAAAACGGGTAACTTTTAGGTGCTGGAGTTAATTGACTTGAATAAAATGCATCGCTTTTACCGTCTGGGGCAACATAATTAATGCTAACAATATCTGGGTAAGCTTCTGAATAGCTTGCAAATACATTCATCAACTCGCCAAGACGTTCAATGTATTGGTTTTTTGAGTCAGGTTCGCGGGCTAAAAAGTCTGCTAATACAGGAGAGGTTGAGAGTAGCTTAGTAATCGAGTGAAATGAGTCAATGTAATTAAAGATTTTTTGTTGCTGTTGCTCAACAAAGCGACTGACAATAAGTTCAGCTTGTTTTTTTGTTGAATTGGTCACATTTGTTAATGTAAAGCCACCTAAAAACAACAAAGGTAAGATCACTAATGGTGTGATATACCACAATAATCGAATACTGAGCTTACTGGTTTTCATGACCTAAATTGACATCCCTCCGTGCAATTTATCAATAGTATGCGTTACAACTTGATTACACAAGCCTAGCAAAAAAGTGAACAACGAAAATACCCAACTAAAAGGGAGTAATTACTCGCAATCGCTGCTTTTTTGGCTAAGACAAACAAGGTATAATGCTCGGCAATTCTATTTTATTTTTACAGTGCGCACCGAGCTTTATAATTTATAAGGCAGTTAAGTGCGCTTTGTTATGACTAAAAGCAGCTTACATGTCTAATTTAACTACCGAAATTAATAAACGACGCACCTTTGCGATCATCTCGCACCCGGATGCGGGTAAAACCACGATTACAGAAAAAGTTCTGTTATTCGGACAAGCGATTCAAAAAGCGGGTACCGTAAAGGGTCGTGGCTCAAACCAGCACGCAAAATCAGACTGGATGGAAATGGAAAAAGAACGTGGTATCTCGGTAACTACGTCTGTTATGCAATTTCCTTACAATGAGCGTCTAGTTAACTTACTTGATACTCCGGGACACGAAGACTTCTCTGAAGATACTTATCGTACACTGACTGCGGTTGACTCATGCCTAATGGTCATCGACGCAGCGAAAGGTGTTGAGGATCGTACTCGTAAATTAATGGAAGTAACACGCTTACGTACCACACCTATCGTAACTTTCATGAATAAGTGTGACCGTGATATTCGTGATCCAATGGAGTTATTAGACGAAGTTGAAACTGAGCTAAACATTGCCTGTGCGCCGGTAACTTGGCCGATTGGTTGTGGTAAAGAGTTTAAAGGTGTGTATCACATCCACCGTGAAGAAACGATTTTGTATAGCACAGGTCAAGGCCACACAATTCAAGAAGTTCGCGTTATCAAAGGTTTAGATAATCCTGAGCTTGATACTGCGATTGGTAGCGAACTTGCTGAGCAGCTTCGTGAAGAGCTAGAGTTAGTAATTGGTGCATCACACGAGTTTGATTTAGATCTGTTCTTAGCGGGCGAACTATCACCAGTCTACTTTGGTACAGCACTTGGTAACTTTGGTGTTGACCATGTTCTTGATGGCTTAACTGAGTGGGCTCCTGCGCCATTACCACGCGAAACAGAAGACCGCCAAGTTGCTGCAACAGAAGATAACTTCTCTGGCTTCGTATTTAAAATCCAAGCGAACATGGACCCTAAACACCGTGACCGTATCGCCTTTATGCGTATTGTATCTGGCAAATATAGCCAAGGTATGAAGATGAACCATGTGCGTATTGGTAAGCAAGTGAGTATTTCTGATGCGGTAACCTTTATGGCTGGTGATCGTGAGCGAGCGCAAGATGCTTACGCAGGTGACATCATTGGTTTACATAACCACGGTACAATTCAAATTGGTGATACCTTCACGCAAGGTGAGAAAATGAAGTTTGGTGGTATTCCTAACTTCGCGCCAGAATTATTCCGTCGTATTCGCTTAAAAGATCCATTAAAACAAAAGCAATTATTAAAAGGCTTAGTTCAGCTATCTGAAGAAGGTGCTGTGCAAGTATTTAGACCGCTTATCAATAACGACCTAATCGTTGGTGCGGTCGGTGTACTACAGTTTGACGTAGTTGTTGCGCGCTTAAAAGCAGAATACAACGTTGATGCGATTTACGAAGGTGTGAGTGTTAACACTGCACGTTGGGTAAGCTCAGACGATACCAAAAAGCTTGAAGAGTTTAAGCGTAAGTGCGAAAGCAACTTAGCGCTTGATGGTGGCGATAACCTTACTTATATCGCGCCAAGCCGTGTAAACCTAAACTTGTCGATGGAACGCTATCCAGACATCAAGTTTAACCACACGCGCGAAAACTAATACGCTAAGTCTGCTTCAAATTTAAGTGCCCGTACAGCGGGCCATAAAGGTAAAAATTACAATGAATATTCGTACTCTTTTAATCGACAAAGCAATTGCTGCTATGGTTGCAGCAGGGTTACCTGAAGACACTAATCCAGCGGTAACACAAAGCACACGTCCACAGTTTGGTGATTACCAAATCAATGGCGCAATGGGCGCGGCTAAAAAATTAAAATCAAACCCGCGTGAACTTGCGCAAAAAATTATTGATAACCTAGACCTTGCAGATATCGCAGAAAAAACAGAAATCGCGGGCCCTGGTTTTATCAACATTCACTTAAAGCCTGAGTTTTTATCAGCTAGCTTAAAAGCAGCAAACGAAGACGAAAAGCTAGCAGTTGCGCCACATGCAACAGCACAAAAAGTAGTTGTTGATTACTCATCACCTAACCTTGCTAAAGAAATGCACGTAGGTCATTTACGTTCAACCATCATTGGTGATGCGGTTGTTCGTGCCCTTGAGTTCCGTGGTGATGAAGTTGTTCGTCAAAACCACATGGGTGACTGGGGGACTCAGTTTGGTATGTTAATCGCGCACTTAGAAGATCAAATCAACCAAGGTGTAGACTTAGAGTCTGTAGCGCTGGCCGATCTTGAAACCTTCTACCGTGATGCGAAAAAACGCTTTGATGATGAAGAAGGGTTTGCCGACAAAGCCCGTAATTACGTTGTTAAATTACAAAGCGGCGACGCACACTGCGAAAAGCTGTGGAAGTTATTCATTGCCACTTCTGTAAAGCATTCTGAAGAAGTTTATAAGCGTCTAAACGTAACACTTACGCAAGATGACATCATGGCAGAAAGTGCTTACAACAGTGAACTTGCAAACATCATCGCACTATTGAAAGACAAAAATATTGCCGTTGAGTCTGATGGCGCACAAGTCGTGTTCTTAGATGAGCTTGCTAACAAAGACGGCGAGCCTTCAGTGTTTATCGTACAGAAATCAGGTGGTGGTTTCTTATATGCGACAACTGACTTAGCTGCTTGTGATTACCGCTCAAATAAACTGGGTGCTGATCGCATCTTAATCTTTGTAGATGCACGTCAAAGCTTACACTTCAATCAAGTTGAGCTAACCGCACGTAAAGCAGGTTTATTACGTGATGAAACAAGTTATGAGTTCTGCCCATTCGGCACCATGATGGGTGAAGACGGTAAGCCATTCAAAACACGTACTGGCGGTACCGTTAAGCTTGCTGATTTACTTGAAGAGTCAATCACTCGTGCAGCCGCTAAACTAGCTGAGCGTGAGTCAGACTTAAGCGACGAAGAGCGTAGCGAAATTGCCCGTAAAGTAGGTATTGGCGCAGTAAAATATGCGGATCTTTCTAAGCACCGTACTAGCGACTATATCTTCAACTGGGACACAATGCTGAGCTTTGAAGGTGCGACAGCGCCTTACTTACAATATGCATATACACGTGTTCGCAGTATCTTCCGTAAATCAGGTATTGATGCGGCGTCATTAACAGCAGACGTTGCAATCAACGAGCCGCAAGAAAAAGCGCTGGCACTTAAACTTCTTCAGCTAGAAGAAGTACTCGATCTAATGATCAGCGAAGCGACACCGCACGTATTATGTGGATACCTATACGAACTAGCAAGCCTATACATGACGTTCTACGAAGCATGCCCAGTTCTAAAAGAAGGCGTAGAGCCAAGTGTTCGTGACAGCCGTTTAGTACTTTGTAATTTGGTTGCGAAGACACTGAAGTCTGGCTTAGATCTTTTAGGCATCGAAGTAATGGAGCAAATGTAATCACCGTCGTATTTTAACCTAATACTGCGTTGTCAAACCGACTGACCCTAATCACATACAAAACACGTATGCTCATAGGGATAAGTCGGTTTTCCGCCTTGTCTTAGGCTAAACTACTTAGGTGAATTCTGCTTCGTGTAGTTCGCTTTGAAAGCACTCCTACACTTGCACAACGTTTAAGAGCTCGTAGGGATAAGTCGGTTTTCCGCCTTGTCTTAGGCTAAACTACCTAGGTGAACTCTGCTTCGTAGGTTGGGTAGAGCGCAGCGAAACCCAACATAAATCGCAGGCCCTAGACTCTAGGCGCTAGGGGAGTAGCTTGTAGAACCTAGCTTCGTAGGTTGGGTAGAGCGTAGCGAAACCCAACAAAATTGACAGCTCGACAACCTTGATTAATCTTTAGCTGATAGTAGCGATAGAGGGAATTTTATGAAACTTGAAGATATTCGCCGTGAATATTTACAGGATGGTTTATCTGAAGACATGCTTGATGCATCTCCAATCAAGCAGTTTGAGAAATGGCTTGAGCAAGCTGTTGCAACTAATTTGCCTGATCCGACGGCGATGGTCGTTGCAACAGTTGATGAGCATGGTCAGCCTTCGCAGCGGATTGTGCTGTTAAAGCATCTTGATGAAAATGGCTTCGTGTTTTTTACTAATACCGGCTCGCGCAAAGCGCAGGAGCTAAAAGGTAATAACAAAATTTCTCTGCATTTCCCATGGCACCACATGGAGCGACAAGTCATAGTCTACGGCGAGGCTAAACCCTTACCAACAACTGCTGTGGCTAAGTACTTTTTATCGCGTCCTAAAGAAAGCCAGTTAGCTGCATGGGCTTCTCGGCAAAGTCGTCCAGTGTCATCACGTAAGGTATTAATGGAAACATTTGCGAAAATGAAGCAAAAGTTTTCTGAGGGTGAAATTCCATTGCCTGATTTTTGGGGAGGCTATTGTGTTGAGCCTACTAAAATTGAATTTTGGCAAGGCGGAGCACACCGCTTACATGACCGCTTTATGTATCAACGCAAAGCCGATGGTAGTTGGCAGTTTGGTCGCTTAAATCCGTAAATGCGTTTTATCGATTCCCACTGTCACCTTGATTTTAGCGAATTTGATGAGACTCGCACAGAGCTCATCACAGCATGTAAGCAAGTAGGGATCGAGCACTTTATTGTGCCGGGTGTGAGCTTGGCGCAATCTACAAAACTATTATCGTTTACTAAATCAGAGCCAAGTATTTCAGTGGCTTTAGGTTTACATCCTTATTTTTTATCTGATCACCAAACTCATCATCTCGCTGAACTAGAGCAATTAGCGAAAACCCATTCAGGGCAGTTTATTGCCATCGGTGAGTGCGGCCTTGATCGGAGCATCGATAACCTCGATAAACAAACGCAGTTTTTTGAAGGACAGATAGAGCTTGCCAACCAACTCGCTTTACCACTTATTGTGCATCATAGGCAAAGCCATGATTTAATTGCTCGCTCATTTAAGCGCTGCAAACCAAAGTTTGGCGGGGTAATTCATGCCTTTTCTGGCTCAGAACAACAAGCTCAGAGTTATATAAAACAAGGATTTAAACTTGGTGTTGGTGGCGTGATAAGTTACCCGCGTGCTGCTAAAACTCGTAAAGTTATCAGCTTAATTGAGCTGCAGCATTTAGTGCTTGAAACCGACTCGCCATCAATGCCGCTGGCAGGTTTTCAAGGGCAGGTTAATACCCCGCTAAAGGTGCGCGATGTATTTACTCATTTATGTGAGCTTAAAGGCGCGACAGGCGATGCAAAGCTGCAACTAGCTGCAGAACTCTACGATTCTTGCTCTGAACTTTTCTTGATATAACGATTTATTTGCCAAAGCTTCAAGCCTCGACCTAATTGCCAAGTGAATATACAGGTGATCACCAGCATTAATAACACTTGTCGCCCTAAGTCATGGAAATTACTGTGGCTGGTTGCAATAGAAGCCTGTGTTAAATAGGTTATCGATACAAAACCAATTGGCCTTTCATTATCACTTATCACAGGCTCTACAAATGGGGTTTTAAGCTTACTTATACCGGGGGTTGAATCGGGTAATAAACCAAAGGTGTGGTGGCTTTGCCAATTATCACTGGCAGCAATTTGGATTCCTTGCTGATCGTAAATCGTTGCCGCTAACACATACTCATCTTCAGCAATGTGATTACACAACGCATTTAATTCAGGTTTATTTTTTTCTTGTAGCGGCGTTTTGGCGTTCAGTGCCATAAACTTGGTTAAGCTTATCGCTGTGCTATCAGCGCTATCATAAAGTAATTGGTGGCTTTGAAAGCTACTATTCATGGCAACCCAACTTAACAGCACAAAACAGGCTGTAGCCAAGCTTAAGCGCACAACACGTTGGCGATAAGTGGCTGAAAAGGGAATTTTAAGTTGGTTATTTTTCATAGTCACCGTATACGTTACTGACAGCATTTAATTTTGATGGTACAACATGATAACTTTAACAGCCCCTTGAGTGCGAGTGCCAAAAGCACTTCCAAGGACAGACATAAGTCTAATGTGGAGCCACTATGTCACAGCTTAGCTTAGCTGCTACACCTTCAGCAAATTTAGCTGAACAAATCAGCCTAAATAGCTGGTATAAAATTGAAAATAAACACCTTATTACAACAGACTTTACGCCAAAAGCAAATCAAGGCGTGTTCAGTATTGCTTTTGGTAATGAGCTTAATGCTGAGCAGTTACTTGCGATTAGTGATTTTTTAGCCGCGCAAGGGTTTAGTAATTTATCGCTTTGTTGTTATCAGCCAGTCGCAGACATGCCAGTAGCGTGGGGCTTTCATAGCGAAACAACAACAGTACTTAGTCCACTAGTATTAGTGGAATTTGCAAAGCAATTGGGTATTCAATTGGTGCAATTAACGGATCCGCCAACGGTAAATGAACCTGGCTTATTGCTGATGGATATGGACTCAACAGCTATTACTATTGAATGTATCGACGAAATTGCGCGCCTAGCCGATGTTTATGACGAAGTTGCAGCGGTGACCGCGCAAGCTATGGCTGGTCAACTAGATTTTGCACAAAGCTTAAAGCAGCGTGTTGCTAAGCTTGAAGGTATCGATGGTGACTTAATTGATGGCTTAAAAGCGCGTTTACCGCTGATGCCGGGGGTGAGTGAATTATGTCAATACCTAAAAGCGCATAATTGGCATTTAGCAATCGCATCAGGTGGCTTTGTGCCTTTTGCAGAGCAAGTGCAGTCACTGCTTGATTTAGATGAAGTGCATGCGAATACCCTTGAGTTCAAAGATAATCGTTTAACAGGCAAGGTCATAGGCACGATAGTTGATGCTGAGGAAAAAGCCCGTGTACTTAAACGAATCGAACAAAGGCTTACCTTAAATAACCGCCAAACTGTTGCCATGGGTGATGGAGCAAACGACTTAAAAATGATGGCTGCTGCAGGGCTTGGTGTTGCTGTGCACGGTAAACAGAAAGTAGTTGAGCAAGCACAAACAGCAATTAATGAAGGCTCATTACTACAAGTTGCCTACTTGCTTGGCCTACCATTAGATTACTCGCTTTAACCATGTTGCTTTGCGTTTACTCATTTCATTGATCAACCTTTGGTCAATATCAAAATGGGTAAGCGCTTCGTCGGTAATATCAATTATATCGCCTACGCCAGCTACTGCCCATAGCGCTTCTTCAAGATCTTTTGCTTTATGTAATGCGTACTGACTAATATATTTCAATTCATTCGCCAAATAATCAATATCAGGCCGCCCTGTGCGAGAAATGTACAGCCTGAAAATATATACTAAATCGCTTTTTAGTGCTTTTTTTACAAACAAGGTTTGTGGTTTATAGTCATCTTCACTAATACAACGACTAGTAATGGCATCGCTTATAACGGTTTTACGTGGGTCAAAGCGAACAAACAGGGTAAATGGCAGAGGTGGATCTTGGCGACTACGGTCTTTGATCAGCGGTGTGATCACTTCTGTAATTTGATCTGTCGATAAGAAACCATCGATACTAGTTGTTTCATTTAACAATCCAAAATTTTGTAATAAAACATGCAGTGGGCTTGGGTATAAGCCTTGGCCAATAGCGCCGGTTTTAAAATGCGCTGCTTCTTTATGTAAATAAAACGGAAACTGGCAAACGCTTTTAGTCACCATATTTCTTAGTGCAGTAGATAGCCCTGGAATTTTAGGGGATTCTTCACAAACACGTAGCTTGTCTTTGTTGTTATCAATTAATACCGTGAAAAACTTAATTGCCATATGCGGTAAGTCAGTAATTCGATGCACTTTTAAATTCACGGTCGTCAGTGACTTACTCACCGCCATGACTTCATAAGCAAGGTTTGTTAAATCATGCTTTTTGGTGATTTTTTGCAATTCAGGCAAGTTTAATTTAATGATATCGCCTTTTTTGAACTCAACAGGCTGGTCGAACTCAATTTGTAAGCCCATCACAGATAAATCACGGGTATGGCCTGTAATAGTTTGCTCATGGTGTTCTACACTTACAGCTGTTTTGTATAAATAGCGTTTATGAGCACGAAGGTTCACATACTCAAGCGCCACAGGCTCTAAATGAGGGGGCGTTTTATGCTTACTGTGACCGAACTGTTTAAGTTGGTTTACCGCATCTTTATTGTAATTAAGCTGTTGGTATGTTTGTTGTTCAAACTTAGTACCGATTGCGGTCAAAATAAGTAGATATTTAACATCTTTGATCAACCCTTGCACACGAGGTGTCGGTGGCTTATTTAGTTTTTCGATGTTTTTACCAGCACTGCTTGGTAGCGACAGTGGAATATACGAATCTTCCGGATGGCTTGGCATCAACTGAAGCTTAAAGCATTGCCAGCTATCTTTCTGGCTACCAAATCCTAAAAATAAATTTTTTAAGTTTGGTTGGCTATCAAGCTCAGATCGAGTTGCAGAATAATAATAAATTTTCCCGGCAACGGTATGAGTAAAAGTATATAAATACTCTTCTTTAACAGCTTCTGGAGAGCTTAGTAAGTCTCCCAATCGTTGTTGATTGATGATGCTGTACAGGCAAGACAACTTACGCTCATCACAAAAATAGCGTTGAATAAAAATATTATTTTCTGTGGTTAGCGCAAGGCTAGGATATAGCTTATCACCCTGTAGGCTTAAAAAGGTATAAAGTGAGGTAACACGAGGGATATAGTATTGCTCGTAGCCTTTTGAAACAACAGCATCTAAGGTGTTGTCGAGATTAACCTTATAGCGACGTTTGTTGCCATGGATAAAGCTTTCTAGAAACTCATCAAATTTTTCATTATTTTCAATAAAGGTACGCTTTAGGCGTATATGGTTATATTCACGAGAAACTTTCTCTACCGCTACGATCTCATATTGAATACCGTTTTTTAAACCAAGCTCAAAATCTTGCTCTAAGCCAACTAAGCGAAGACCTATTAACTGACCTTTTTTAACTTGATAACGTGGAGCTAGTTTTATTTTAGCGCCGCTCAGAGAAATATCAGACGTTGATGCTGCAACTTTGTTGTCTTTATCGAGTTCAACGGTGATTTTAATTGAGTAATTCATCCGCTCTTCGCGGCGACTCTCGTATGATGCAAACTTAATAACCTTAGCTGGCTGCTCTGTAGCGGCACTATCGTCAGCTAAAGCTTGCTCAGCGGCTTTTTTCTGCATTACCCGGTGATTGTTTTCGGTGTTCATTACCGCTTCGTAAACAGCAAGAGTATAACCACCGTGGCGTTTTATAGCATCTTCGAACACTTCAATGGCGGTATCGTCCATAAAGTGTTGTTTGCCATCATATTCGTAGGGTTTGACTTGACCAGTTACTTGACCACGTAAATCAATAAAGCGAGCTACTGGCTGAGATAAGCGTGACATTTCCATTTTAATCAAAAACTGCTCTGGCTTCGTTAAGCTAGCTGTCTTTGATTTAAATAGTTTGTCAAACTTAGGAGTGCCTAAATGCGCCTTTAGCTCTTCAACTAGGCTCTCATATTTAAGCAAAATGTCTTCAGCCATTTATAAAACCATCACCGTCTATCTAAAAAAGTAGGTATACTTGCAGGCAGTACATTATTAAAACTTGAGTAATCGCTACTTTTTTATTGTATTAGTTATTGTTATAAGTACCTGCCAAATAAATGGCAAGATTTGTAAAGTTTTATTTATAAGCAAAAAATGTGCCTTAAAGCACTTTTTATTGCGCTTATAGCTGTGTAAAAAAGCCGAACAGATTTAAGTTCAAAGGCTTCAGCTCATAAAACTACTATACATGAAATATTTAGCTAGTCAGTTTTTTAAGTTACTAATTAGTCAAAATAGAATAATTCAATAGGTAAGGCCGAATGGCAAAATCAGCAAAAATCGAATTTGTTTGCACTGAGTGCGGCATGAACTATCAGCGCTGGCAAGGGCAGTGTAAGTGCGGTGCATGGAATACACTTGCAGAATTTAAACCATCGGCAGGGCAATCAAAGCAAGCGGCAAGTCGTGCTGCAGTGGCAGGCTATGCCGGTATCGCAAGCGGTGGCTCAAAGAAAATCAACGAAGTTGCAACCACCGAGGCAGAAAAACGCCTTACCGAAATCGGTGAGTTAGACAGAGTATTAAGCGGTGGTGTAACGACAGGTTCCGTCAACATTATCTCAGGCGACCCTGGTGCCGGTAAAACGACTTTGTTGTCTGATTTAGTTGCACGTATGTCAAAGCTGATGCCGTCTTTATACTGTACAGCGGAAGAGTCTTTATCTCAGTTTAAAAACCGAGTGAATCGCTTGCGCTTAGATTATAACGAAGATGAGCTTTATTTGCTTTCTGAAACCAGTGTTGAAGCAATCATTGAAGAACTCGATAAAAACAAAATTAAATTTGCAGTTATCGATTCAATTCAGGCAGTGGTGACAGAAACGGCAAATGGTAGTCCAGGTTCACCGTCACAGGTAAAAAGTGCAGCTCAAGCATTAACGCAATACTGTAAGCAAAACGATGTAACTATGTTCATCATTGCCCATGTAAACAAAAATAACGAAATTGCTGGGCCGCAAACACTGGTACATATAGTTGATGCCTTACTGCATATTGATACTAACGATGGGCAAGTCAGAACATTGCGTGCCAATAAAAACCGTTTTGGTGACATCGACACAGTGGGTATTTTCAGAATGTGTGAACGCGGAATGCTGAGCGTTGATAACCCGAGCGAAATCTTTTTATCTGGTTCAAGCACAGAATCCCCAGGCTCAGCCATTACCTGTATACGTAAAGGTAACCGTAACTTACTACTCGAAATTCAATGTTTAACTACAGAAACCGAAGCTGAGTTCCCACAGCGGGTATGTGTTGGTTTGAACATGAACCGTATTAAGATGCTCACGGGAATTTTACGTAAACACACAAAGACAAAAATCTTTCACGACACCTTTTTTAATATTGTCGGTGGCTTAAAAATCGATGAGTCAGAGACTTGTATCGATTTAGCATTGGTTGCAGCGTTATTAAGCAGCTTGAACGAATTTGTTGTACCACGCACCACCTGTATTATGGGCGAACTTAGTTTAAATGGTGATGTAAGACCAATCGACAGCGGCGTACCTCGAGTGAAGGAGGCTGCGCAACACGGCTTTACAGAGATTTTTATTCCGCATCGCAATTACCATAAATCAATGGAAGGGCTTGGCGCTAAGATCACGCCAGTGAAAACCGTGCATGAACTATTGTCGTTAATCAACTAATGATACACTGCTAAAAATTTACACCAATTAAAGGAAATAAAATGAAAAAGTTAATTATAGCAGCGGTTGTTGCTGCGGCTGTTGGCGGTGCGTTTTACGCAAACTACGCAGCTACACAGGAAGTAAAAAAGGTCGTTGATCAGCAAATAAGTGCATTATCAGCGCAAAGTGGTGTAGATATTACTTACAATGATATTTCAGCAAATGTATTTGCTAGCAGCATGCAGCTTTCAGGGATTAAGGTTCAAAGCTATACTGGTGATGAGATGATTGCCACAATCGACAATATTGAAGTGACAGGATATGAAGTCGATGCAGTGCCGCCTCACACTGGATTTGTAATGAAGAGCTTTCGTTTTAGTGATGACTTTTTAGCGCAACTTCCTGAAAATGCGAACAATAAGTTAGCATCTGCAAGCTATGACGTAAATTCATCGCTAGATTATGATAAAGACACTGGTAGCAGTGATTTTGCTTTAAACGTTATTGCAAACCAAGTTGCTGATGTGCGTTTTAACTTAGGCCTTGCCAACTCAACGCCATTAATGGAAGCATCAATGGCAATAAGTAAAATGCAAAATGAAGCGCAAGGTGCAGAGCTGACTTTAGAGCAACAACTGCAACAGCAATCAAAAATGATGGCTGCAATGACTCAACTTGAGCCACGTAGCATTAATATGTCGATCGCCGACGAAGGTGAGCTTAAAGCAGTTGTTGATAGTTTCTTAGAAGCACAAGGTATGAGCCACGAGCAGTTCCAACAGACTGTTGCCATGCAGTTACAACAGGCGCCAGTAAGTGAAGAGCTAGCAGCTGCTATCACAAACTTCGTAAGTGGATTGTCTGAAATAACTGTGTCAGCAAGCTTACCTGAAGGAAAAACCATGATGGAGATAAACCAACAGATTATGGCGTTAATGGGGCAGCCAGAAGAATTAGCTAGCTACATTAATTTACAAGCAAGCGGTAAATAAACCTCTGTTAAATTATTAACCTTAAAGTGTCGGGTTGTTTAATGCGTTCACTTTAAGGTTATTTCTGATCTGGGTTACACCATGACTGTGCTCCAAAAATTTCTGCGCTAAAGCACGTTGAAATCCTGTTTCTGCAATTCCTTTTAATTCAACAGTATTGCCATCGATAATCACCTGAAGATGCTTAATCTTAAAATTCGGATTATTTGTTAACTTTTTCAGGGCCATTTGTTGTAGGCGAGGTTGTGCCGATGTGCTGGTTGTTAGCACGCTAGTATTGGCACTCACATTCGTTGCGCAAGCAAGTAAAAAAATACAGCTTAATAAAGTAATTACTATGGTTAATTTGAAGCGGCTCATACAATTCCCTCGTTGTTCTAGTCTGCTGTGAACTATTGCTGAACCAGTTACAATTATTATTCCATTTTTTAAGTTTTTGAATTTAATTGATTTTCTATTTTTGCCGGTCTGTATGGGTAAGAAAGTGTGAACTAATTACACACTAAATAAGTAAAAAGGGTAGGGTACAAAAATGCCGAGGCAAGCTCGGCATTTTTACTTTTATGATGTTAAAGTTAAAACTACTTTTTCTTCTTCGTTTTAGCTTTGGCTTTTTTCTTTGCCTTCATTTTTACTGGATCTTTTTTCTTCTTAGATGGGATCTTCGCTTCTTTGTGCTGTGGCTCAAGCCCTTTAATTACGCGGCGTTTAAGCTTTTGCTCAATGTAGCGCTCAACTTTACCAACAATTGCCACATCATGAGCTTCAATAAATGAAATCGCAATGCCTTTTTTACCAGCACGGCCAGTACGTCCTATACGGTGTACATATACGTCTGCGGTGCGTGGCATATCAAAGTTGATAACATGGCTGATATCAGCAACATCAATACCACGAGCAGCAACATCTGTTGCAACTAGGATATTGTTGCGGCCAGAGTGAAAGTTTTCCATCGCTTTCATGCGCTTATCTTGTGGCATTTCACCGCGTAACCAAGCAACACGAAGACCTTCGTTATTTAGCTCGCCAACCAGTGTCTCAAGGCGTTCACGAGTTTTAACAAACACAATAGCTTTATGAATGTCGTCACCATTTAACGTTTCAACCAACATTTTTAGCTTGTGGTCGTAGTCATCCGCAAGGTGAACCCATTGATGGATTTTGCCTTTTTCTTTACGTGAAGATTCGGCTTCAAGCAGTGCCGGATCGTTTAAGATTCGCTCTGCAAATAACTCAACACTGTCACCTTCAAGGGTGGCTGAGAATAAGAAACATTGACGGCGGTTACGTGCTTCATCACAAATGCGTAGCATTTCTTTACGAAAACCCATGTCTAGCATGCGGTCAGCTTCATCAAGAATAAGCATTTCAACGTTTTCAGCATGGAAGTTCTCTGTTTCGAGGTACTCCATTAAACGCCCTGGTGTGGCAATGAGAATATCGTTATTGCTTTCGAAAATTTCTCTGTGTGTCCCGTAGTTTATACCACCTGTCACAACCCCAATTTTAAGATGAGTTTGTGCTGCGAGTAATTCACATTGCTCATGAATTTGGTAAGCAAGCTCACGGGTTGGTGTCATGATCAATACGCGTGCAAAGCCAGGATCGCGACGCGGGAAATCAAGCAAGTATTGAATTGCAGGGATCAAAAACGCGGCTGTTTTACCCGTACCAGTAGGGGCAGATGCCAAAATATCACGACCTTGAAGTGCTTCAGGGATCGCTTGTTGTTGAATACTGGTTGGCGTATCAAAACCCATTTTATTAATGGCATTTAACAGCTTGTTATCGATATCAAATTCAGAAAATTGCATAGAGTGACATAAATAGAGGACAATTGAGCCTAATTATACGCGTTAACGCGGCTGTGGTGAATGAAAAGGTGAAAAAATGTCAGGCTTTGTGTTTAAACAATTTACGATAACGCAAACGCGCGCAGCGATGAAAGTATCGACCGATGGTATTTTGTTAGGGGCGTGGGCTGATGTGAGTGGTGCTAAGCACATTTTAGACATTGGTACAGGCACAGGGTTGTTGGCGTTAATGGCAAAACAAAGAATGCCTGATGCAAAAGTAAGTGCCATTGAAATTGATTCTGATGCCTGTAATGATGCTCGAGACAACTTTGCGGCTAGCCCATGGCCTGATATAAACCTTTTCGAAGGAGCTGTGCAGTCATTTAGTGCAGCAGAGCCTTTTGATGCAATCATCACCAACCCGCCGTATTTTAATGCGAGCCTAAAAGGTGAAAACCATGCTCGAAATACTGCCCGCCATACTGACGGCCTTAGCTTCAACGAATTAATAGCGACATGTACTAGGCTCAGTCATGGTAAAACGCGCTTGAATGTTATCTTGCCTTGCGTAGAGGCACAACAATTCATTGCTGTTGCAGCGCAAGCTGGCTGGTACTTAAAGCGCCATTGCTTGGTTCGCACCACCGACAAAAAGCAAGCGAGCCGAAGCCTGATGCTATTCAGCCAAAATAACGGTGAATGCGAAACAACGTCGTTAACCATACATGCAGCTGATGGCAGCTACAGCCAAGATTACAAGGAGCTATGTAAAGCTTTTTACCTAAAGATGTAATGGTTATTCAGCAATGCTCGCTTCAAGGCCATCTTCACTTAAGAGCAAGGTATATGACTGCCCATATGATGCGTCGCAGATTGAGACGGGTTCATAGACTCGCTTATCCTCATCGTTAATTCTTGATATTTTCAAGTCATCAGCGCAGTCATCAATGTGGTACCAGTAACTTAATTGATTCTGATATAAATTAACGAGTTGTTTTTCGACTTTTAAGCGAAGGTTTTCAGTTGCGAGAATACGAATCGCAAAAAAGTCATCTTTATCATCATTGGCTTTTTTGACGAGTGTTAAACGGAGCTTTTCTTCATTTTGCCAAGCAATAAAATGATAAGGTTGATCTTGAGCTACCTGATACATCTGTGTGGCTGAGTTACTTGTGTCGCTGTGATCGACTACATAAAAGGAAATACGACTACGTTCATTGTGAGCATGTGTTACATCAACGGGAGGTGATTGCGATGCAAGCGTATCAACATAGTATTCAGAGTCTTTAAATTCTTGAGCATCACCAAATAGATCAGTGTTAGCCATGTAATAATCCACTTCTAAATCAGTGGTATTAACGAGTGTGTAATTGTTCTCATACATTTCGTCGCCAAAGTTATGAGTTTCTTCAACTTCTAATTCATCACACCCTGCGAGCAAAATGCTTGCGGCAGCTATTATTGGTAGCGCACTTTTCATTGTTATTCCTTTTACAAATGAAGGAGCTGTTTAGCATACTTATAAGTTATTGTACCTTTATTGATTGTTAAATTGTACCGGTGGTTGTAATTGCATGACTTCATCAAGCTGAATTTGCTGAACATATTCAAGCTTTAATAGGGTATCTAATACAGCTTTACTGTGCGACTTTTCTATTTCGGCGCTGCAAAAATCAATAATGCTAAAGCGGCGCTTGATCAGCAGACCTTCGATGTCAGGTAAAGGATGTGTGGTTTCAATTAGCACGCGGGTCGTAGGGCAGGGATCGGCATAGCCTGAGCGTAATAACTTTTTTAAATTAAACAAGTTATCATCGAGCCGACCCAGCTCAATGGCGGCTTTAGCGCTATCAGGAATAAATAATGGCTCAGCAAAGCGATTTATTTTTATTTCGCCCGTGGCGTTAATTGTAGCTACCTGATTACTGTCGTAACTGACAATATCACCGGTAATTAATGTGAATTGACTCATTGTGTTCCCTCGCAATGTTGTGTCGATTTCAGAGCTAAGCAAAATGGTGTGTTTGCTTAAGCCCTGATATAGTGCCAAAGTCTTAAGTTTTATACGAGTTTTTTATGTTCCGTTTATCAATTGTTTTATCTACCTTATTATTTTCTCAGTTGAGCTTTGCCGCATTGACGCCAGTGGGTCTTTGGAAAACTATTGACGAAGAAACGAATGAAGCGAAATCTTTAGTACGTATCAGTGAGCAAGATGGTGTATTGGTTGGTAGTGTTGAAAAAATCCTTAACCCAGCCAAGCAAGATGCAATCTGCGAAAAGT
This sequence comes from Pseudoalteromonas sp. S1650, assembly GCF_005887195.1. NCBI lineage: Bacteria > Pseudomonadati > Pseudomonadota > Gammaproteobacteria > Alteromonadales > Pseudoalteromonadaceae > Pseudoalteromonas > Pseudoalteromonas sp. S1650. The sequence goes on from NZ_PNDF01000034.1 coordinate 96,689, forward strand.
GTAAAGGTGATAAGAAAAATCAGCCAATTTTAGGGTTACAAATTATAGAAGATGCTAAAGATGCCGGTGATGGTAGCTGGCAAGAGGGTGAAATTCTTGACCCGAACAATGGTAAAACCTATACCCTTAAACTGACGCCACAAGAACAAGGTAAGGTGCTTGAAGTACGCGGCTATATTGCATTTTTCTATCGAAATCAATATTGGCAACGCGTTGAATAACCATTAAAAAAGCCAAGCAATGCTTGGCTTTTTATTCATGGCTTACAAGCTTTCACTGTACTCAGTCATGACTTGTTCAACCCAGCTTGCGATACGTTCATCGCTGAGCTCATATTGACTGTCTTCATCAAGGGCTAGGCCAACAAATTGTTTGCCATCTTCAGTGAGTGCTTTTGAAGCCTCAAATTCATAACTTGCATCGTTAGGCCATTTGCCTAGCAAGGTAATGCTTTGATCACAAATTTCATCGTGTAACATGCCAAGTGCATCTTGGAACCACTGACCATAACCTTGTTGATCGCCCATACCAAACAGAGCCACGGTTTTGCCGTTTAGGTTAACATCTTTAATGTCGTCCCAGATTGATTCCCAATCTTCTTGCAACTCACCAAAATCCCAAGTTGAAATGCCGAAGATCACGAAATCAAATTGCTCTGCATTTTTTAATGGCTCATCTTTGATATTGTGAAGGCTCACGATGTCGTGACCAATAATATCGCGAATTTTCTCTGCCGCTATTTCTGTGTAGCAGGTTGTAGAACCATAAAATAAACCAATCTGCATCGTATTTATCACTGTGTATTTGCCTGATATGATAGGCGTAAGTTTACCGTAAGGTATAATCAATTGATACCTTGATAAGGATGAGAGTACGCGTGGCTGATAATAATTCACAAGCCCAAAAAGGTGTAATAACAGCAAATAACGCCGAACATTTAGAGTTATTTTTAGATACGCTGTATCTTGAGCAGGGAGTCAGCGAAAATACACTCGCCGCTTATCGCAGTGACCTTGAAAAGTTTTGCCAATTTTTAAAAGATAAAGACCTACTGGCTGTCCGCTCAGATGATATTGAAGCGTATTTAGCATACCGTGTTGATTTAGGACTGAAGTCGCGCAGTACAGCGCGAAGCATCAGTGCACTTAAGCGTTTTTATCAGTATTTTGTACGCGAAAAAGCCATTGCCGATTCGCCGATGGTCAATATTGCTCAGCCAAAAGCTGGGCAGTCATTACCAAAAACACTGTCAGAAGCCGAAGTCGAAGCTTTGCTTGCAGCCCCAGACATAGAAGATGCAATGGGGCTTCGTGATAAAGCTATGCTTGAGCTGTTATATGCTACTGGGCTTCGTGTTACAGAGCTAGTAGGACTCAGAATGGAGCAAATTAATTTGCGCCAAGCGGTGGTCTTTGTAAAAGGTAAGGGTAATAAAGAGCGTTTAGTTCCCTTAGGCGAAGAAGCAATGTACTGGCTTGAGCAGTTTTTAAAAGTGGGTCGTTCGCAAATGATTAAACATGCCACTGACTTTGTGTTCCCATCAAAGCGCGGGATTGGCATGACACGACAAACTTTTTGGCATCGCATCAAACACTATGCTATTTTGGCATCAGTTGAATCGCCGTTATCACCGCATACGCTCAGACACGCGTTTGCAACGCATTTGCTTAATCATGGGGCGGACCTTAGAGTCGTGCAAATGATGTTAGGTCACAGTGACTTATCAACAACACAAATTTATACCCATGTAGCGAATGAAAGATTGAAGTCGGTACACGAGCAACATCATCCACGTGCTTAGTGCAAGATTTTTAGAGATGTACCGGTCTATATAAAAAATGATCAGGATATAGGATATTTATGAAAAAGTTAGTTTTAGCCACAGCACTACTAGGCACAAGCTTAAATGTGTTTGCCAATGGCGTATCAACAACAGACGCTGCTGATGCCCCTATCATTGCTAAGTTTGCTGAATTAGGCGTAACCGTTAAGCAAATCAACCCAAGCCCAGTGGCAGGTCTTAAAGAACTAATTACTGACAAAGGTGTGTTGTACGCAAGCCCTGACGGTCAATTTCTAATGCAAGGAACACTGATTGACCTTAATAATCGAGTTAATTTAACAGAGCATGCTCTAAGTGACGTTCGTAAAGAAGGTGTTGCTGAGTACGAAGACTCAATGATCGTTTACAAAGCGAAAGACGAAAAGCATTCGATCACAGTATTTACCGATATCACCTGTGGTTATTGTCGTAAATTACACCGTGAACTTGATGACTTCTTAGACGCGGGTATCACGGTTAAATACCTTGCTTTCCCACGTGGTGGTTTACGTGGTAAAGGTTACCAAGATTTAATGAATGTATGGTGTGCTAAAGACCCTGCTGAAGCATTAACAGAAGCAAAAGCGGGTGCAGAAGTCGCTGCCGTGCCTGGTTGTAACGCACCAATTGCAGAGCACTACCAGCTAGGTCAAAGCTTTGGAATGTCGGGCACACCGGCAATTATTTTAGAAGATGGTACCATGATCCCAGGTTATCAATCAGCTGCGCAAATTAGCCAAGCGCTTGATGCTTTACCAAAAACATCTTCATAACTGATTTTTTAACGAAAAGGCCTATTTGTCGTAGGCCTTTTTTATTTGTCTTAAGCAAAGAAGTACCATTTCCGACATGGAAAAAATAATTCAAGCTCGTCCTCGTGTTGATGATTCGCATCTACCACACCATTTGCACCCTGTAATTAAGCAAATATATGCGACTCGACAGGTGCAAAGTGCCACCGAACTCGATAACAGTGCCGCGACATTACATGACTTTAAGTTGTTTAAAGATATCGACAAAGCTGTTGTGCTATTGCAACAAGCGCTAGCTGATCAAAGTCGCGTGTTAATCGTCGGTGACTTTGATGCCGACGGTGCAACCAGCACAGCAACCTTAATGCAAGGTCTTGCTATGTTCGGCTTAAAGAACCTTGATTACTTGGTACCAGACAGATTCAGCCTAGGTTATGGCCTAAGCCCCGCACTTGCTGAGCAAATAGTAACCATGCAACCCGAGCTTGTGATCACCGTTGATAACGGTATTTCATGTATCGATGGCATTGCCATTGTAAAGCAAGCAGGTATTAAGGTGCTGGTAACTGATCATCATTTACAAGGTGAAGCCCTACCAAATGCAGATGCTATCGTGAATCCGAATCGCCATGACTGTCAGTTTCCATCGAAATCGATAGCAGGCGTTGGGGTGGCTTTTTATCTGTTGATTGCTTTACGTAGCCACTTACGTGAACAAGGGTATTTTCAGCAAAATCCAATGCCAAATTTGGCTGAGTTACTTGATATTGTAGCCCTTGGTACCGTTGCCGATGTGGTCGCGCTTGATGCCAATAACCGTACCTTAGTTCATCAAGGTTTAGCACGTATTCGCAGTGGTAAAACACGCCCAGGTATCAGTGCCCTAATCGAAGTGGCAAATCGTAATGCGGCCCGTTTAAGTGCCAGTGACTTTGGCTTTTCATTAGCGCCACGCTTAAATGCAGCAGGGCGTTTAGATGATATGAGTTTAGGAATAGCCTGTTTGTTATCAAGCGATATAAACCAAGCACGCCGTATTGCCGGTGAACTCGACAGCCTCAATTATGAGCGCCGTGAAATAGAGCAGGGCATGCAAACTGAAGCACAAGCGGTGCTTGACCGTCTAGCATTTAAAACCGAGTCAGTGCCTGATGCCATTTGTTTATACCAAGCTGATTGGCACCAAGGTGTGATTGGTATTTTGGCTGGTCGCTTAAAAGAAAAGTATCACCGCCCGACGATTATTTTTGCAGCGGGTGATAACGGCGAAATAAAAGGCTCTTGCCGCTCCATTGAAGGGCTGCATATGCGTGATTTGCTTGAGCGAGTAAATACACTCTACCCGCATTTGATCAGTAAATTTGGTGGCCATGCTATGGCAGCGGGGTTGAGTATCAATGAGCAGTGTTTTACTGAATTTAAAACCGTGTTTGAGCAAATGGTGACAGACACACTCACTGAAGAGCATAAGCAAAGTATTTTACTTACCGATGGTGAATTGCCTAATGAGTGCTTTTCGATGGAGTTTGCCAACTTACTAAAAAATGCCGGCCCCTGGGGGCAGCAATTTCCGGAGCCAGTGTTTGAGCATGTATTCGAAGTAATACAGCAGCGTATTGTCGGTGAAAAACACTTAAAACTGGTTTTAAAACATCAATCTGGACGATTAGTTGACGGCATTGCATTTGGGGTTGATGTGCGTGCATGGCCAGATACCGAAGTGCGTTATGTGAAAGCGGCTTATCAACTCGATATAAATGAATTCCGTGGTAAATTCTCGTTACAGTTGATTATTCGAGAGCTACAAAAAGCGACATAAAAATATCGTTATAATCGACATAAAAGGCTAATAAAACGCTCGGTTTTTTGTTAAAATCGGGCGTTTTTAATATTTGTAGATAATTTACCGTATTTATTGTCGATATCGGTGCGCGGTAAATCAGCCATTTTGGAGTAATGTACATGTTTGAAGTGAATCCTGTGATTAATCAAATCAAGGAAATTCGCGAACGTACTGAACTGCTTCGGGGGTACCTTTGACTACCCTCTTAAGAAAGAGCGGTTAGAAGAAGTTAACGCAGAACTTGAAGATTCAGCAGTGTGGAATGAGCCAGAGCGAGCTCAAGCACTTGGCCGTGAAAAGTCGGCACTCGAAGCTATTGTTGAGACCATTGATAATCTAGTGTCTGGTACCGAAGATGTTGAAGGTTTAGTCGAGCTTGCTGTTGAAGCTGAAGATGAAGAAACCTTCGCTGAAGCCGAAGCTGAATTAGGCGATTTAAACGCCCAGCTTGAAAAGCTAGAGTTCCGTCGTATGTTCTCAGGCGACCATGATCAAAACGATGCTTACCTTGATTTACAATCAGGTTCTGGCGGTACTGAAGCCCAAGACTGGTGTAACATGCTACTGCGTATGTATTTACGTTGGGGTGAAGCAAAAGGCTTTAAAGTTGAACTGGTTGAAGCAACTGATGGTGATGTGGCTGGTATCAAGGGCGCAACTGTACGCTTTGTTGGCGAATATGCATACGGTTGGTTACGTACAGAAACAGGTGTTCACCGTTTAGTGCGTAAGAGCCCGTTCGACTCGAGTGGTCGTCGCCATACCTCGTTTGCATCGGCATTCGTTTACCCAGAAATCGACGATAATATCGAAATTGATATTAATCCGGCAGACTTACGTATTGACGTTTACCGCGCATCAGGCGCAGGTGGTCAGCACGTAAATACAACAGAGTCAGCGGTTCGTATTACTCACATACCAACCAACACTGTTGTACAGTGCCAAAATGAGCGTTCACAGCACAAGAATAAAGACCAAGCAATGAAGCAGTTAAAAGCGAAATTGTTTGAACTTGAAATTCAAAAACAAAATGCTGAGAAACAAAGCCAAGAAGATGCTAAATCTGATATTGGCTGGGGTAGTCAAATTCGTTCATACGTACTTGATGACTCGCGCATTAAAGACTTACGTACTGGCGTTGAAAACCGTAATACACAAGCGGTTCTTGACGGCGACTTAGATAAATTTATTGAAGCCAGCCTTAAATCTGGCCTATAACCACCAAGCTAAAAAAGAGCTAAAAAATGACTGATCAAATCCAAGACGAAAATAAGTTAATCGCTGAGCGTCGTGGCAAATTAGACGCAATCCGCGAAAATTGCCCAGCCAACGGTCATCCAAACCAATTCCGTCGTGAACATTACACGGCTGATTTGCAAGCTGAGTTTGGTGATAAATCGAAAGAAGAATTAGTTGCTGAGCAACATGTTGTATCAGTTGCAGGTCGTATTCTTGCAAAACGTGGTCCTTTCCTTGCGTTACAAGACATGAAAGGCCAAATTCAAGCGTACGCATCAAAAGACGTACAAAAAGAATTAAAAGCAAAATACGGTCAACTTGATATCGGTGACATCATCGGTGTTAAAGGCGCACTAAATAAATCAGGTAAAGGTGACCTTTACGTAGAAATGACAGAGTACGAGTTACTGACAAAGTCATTACGTCCGTTACCAGAAAAATTCCATGGTTTATCTGACCAAGAAACTAAATACCGTCAACGTTATGTTGATTTAATTACGAATGATGCGACACGTGAAACTTTCCGTATTCGCTCAAAAGTTGTTGAAGGTATCCGTCGTTTCTTAGCTGATCGTGACTTCATGGAAGTTGAAACACCGATGCTACAAGTGATCCCAGGTGGTGCGTCTGCACGTCCATTCGTAACACACCACAATGCACTTGATATCGACATGTACTTACGTATTGCCCCTGAACTTTACTTAAAACGTTTAGTTGTAGGTGGCTTTGAGCGTGTATTCGAAATCAATCGTAACTTCCGTAACGAAGGTTTATCAACGCGTCATAACCCAGAATTCACGATGATCGAATTCTACCAAGCATATGCGGATTACATTGACCTGATGAACATTACTGAAGACATGTTACGTACTGTTGCGACAGACGTACTTGGTTCACCAATTGTGGTAAACACAACGAAAGATGAAAATGGTGAAGTTGTTGATTCAGTAGAGTACGACTTTGGACAACCTTTTGCTCGTTTAACAATGAGCGAGGCTATCCTTAAGTACAACCCAGACTTTGATGCTGCGGTATTTAATGACCCTGAAAACCATTTTGAAGAACTTAAAGCGTACGCAAAGCAAGTACACGTTAAGATCCCAGAAAACTGCGTATGGGGCCCAGGTAAGTTCTTGTGTGAAATCTTCGAAGAGACTGCTGAGCATAAGTTAATTCAACCAACTTTCATTACCGCTTACCCGTGGGAAGTGTCTCCACTTGCGCGCCGTAACGATGAAAACCCATTTGTGACTGACCGTTTTGAATTCTTCGTAGGTGGCCGTGAATTAGCAAATGGTTTCTCTGAGCTTAACGATGCACAAGATCAAGCTGAGCGTTTTGCTCGTCAAGTTGAAGAGAAAGACGCAGGTGATGATGAAGCAATGCACTACGATGAAGATTACATTCGTGCGTTAGAGTACGGCTTACCACCAACAGCGGGTGAGGGTATTGGTATCGATCGTCTAGTGATGTTATTTACTGACTCACCAACAATTAAAGACGTGATCCTATTCCCACACATGCGTCCTCAAGCTGACTAATCAGCTAAATGTTCTGAAAACGCCGCTTTTTAGCGGCGTTTTTGTTATCAGAATTTTCTGATTTTTATTGCTCTCAATTTTTATATTTAATTGTAATTAGCTGATCTAAAAGAAAATGCTGAATTATACCATTCCGCATAAAGATTAAATCAATTTAATCCATTCCCGATTGCACATTTTCTTCACTCGATTCGGGATTGAAATAAAGTGATT